>NZ_JBFAZW010000260.1:0-1022 GCF_040682015.1 Dactylosporangium sp. NPDC051485 | reverse complement strand
GTGTAGCCGGGGCCGAGGACCATCAGGTGCGCCTCATACCGCCACCCACCCAGGCTGCCCGGATCACGGTGCCGGACCAGATCAATCTTGTGCCATCCGTCAGGATAGGCGAGATAGTGCTCCAGGACCGGCCGGCGGCCCGGGCCTTGCGGCAGCCGCACGGGCACGACGAGGTCGCCGCCGCCGAGGCCGGTGCACACGATCGCGAACGGGCCGTCGTGGTCCCACCACGACCGCACCGGCTTCCCGCCGCCGATGGCGGCGACGGCCGGCATCCGGCGCGGCTGCCACAACCGGCCACCTTGCCCGAACACGGTGCAGTGCCCGGCCAGGCTCCCCACGAGCCGGAACGTCTCCCACTTCCGGGCACGAGTATGGGAACGAGCCCGACCCGGAATCGCGGCAAACTCCCACCAACCGCCCGGCCGGGGCCGGCCATGCCGACGGCCGGTGACGTCAGGGAACAGATGCCGATCAGCGGCTTCCCACACCCCGTCAGCCAGATGCATGGCCAGGGCCTTCGTCAGATACCGCCGCAGGTGCGGCGCACCGTCCAGATGCCGGTAGGCGGCGTGTTCCAGCCCGCTACGAGACAACCCCAACCGGCCCCGGACCGCTTCCGGTCCAGCCGCCGCCCGCTCACAGCGGGCAGCCCAGAAGGCGTCAACCCGGGCCCGCGCGTCACGCTGGACCGCCCGCCGGACCGCGAACGCGGCCCCGAACACCCGCTCCAACACCTGCCGCACCCGCGGCTCATGCACATCCAGCGGCAGACGCAACACCGACACCGGACCCTCGTGCCGCCACGGCACCGCCCGATTCGGCCCACGACGCCGAGCCCCCGCCCCCGCCACACATCGACACTACCCAACGTGGCGCTCAGCCGGACACCCGCGACGACACCTACTGCGGCAGCAGCGTTGATGACACAGACTTTGATACGCCCCCTAGGTGACTGGTGTTAAACGATGGCCGCCACTGGCGTGGCGGCCATCGTTTTGGATCTATTTCGGGTAGTTTGC
>NZ_JBFAZW010000259.1:0-1029 GCF_040682015.1 Dactylosporangium sp. NPDC051485 | reverse complement strand
GGTTCCCCTCTAGGTCAAGGGGTCTTCGCAAGATTCTTCCGGGTTGTTCTAGCCTTGTTGGTGGCGGGTCCGGGCTGTGACTTGTCCGAAGTGGCGGCTGTCGGGATTGGGCCGTCCGCGCTGGATTGCAGAGTCGCTCCCGATTGTCCTCCCGGGCCCGTCCTGCCGCTGCGGGCGCGTTCGTCTGCTGGGCGTTTGGTGTCGCGGAGCATCTGTTTGTAGACGATGTCGGACAGGTGTCGTTTGAGCGCGCGGAGGGCTTCCATGGTGGTCTTGCCCTCGGCCTGGCGGCGTCGGTAGTAGGCGCGGCCGGGGGTGTCGTGGCGGAGTTGGACGATGGCCATGATGTGCAGGACGCGGTTGATGCGCCGGTTGCCCAGGCGGGACAGTCGGTGGCGGTGCTGGTCGCCGGAGGATGCCTCGAGCGGGGCGGTGCCGTTCCAGGACGCGAAGTGCGCGGCGGTGCGGAAGCGTCGGATGTCGGTGATGTCGCCCAGCAGCCGGGCCGCGCCGGATGGGCCGATGCCGTTGAGGTCGGTCAGTGAGCTACCGGCAGTGGCAAGCCGGTGCCGCAGCCGGGCGTCCGCTTCCTTGATTTTGGCGTCGATGGTGGTCAGCTCGTCGATGAGCTCGCGGGCCAGGTCGTGGCGGGTCTGGGCGACGATGCCCGCCGGTGGCGGCGCGGTGCGCAGCAGGTAGCTGGCCTGGCCGCGGGTGAGGAACTTCTTGGCCCCGCCGGGGACCAGCTCGAGCAGCAGGTGGTGGATGCGGCTGACGACCTCAGTGCGGGCCCGGCCGAGTTCGTCACGCCGGTCGACGAGCAGCCGCAGCACGACGGTGTGGTCGTCGGCGGCCACCGTGCGCAGGCCCGGGGTGCGCAGGCCGGCCACGGCCACGCTGTGCGCGTCAACCGGGTCGGTCTTGCGGCCCTGACCGGTGTCGAACACCCGGACCCGGGCGGACAGTTTCGCGGGCACGTCGATGACCGTTTCACCGTCGGCAACCAGCCGCTGGGCGATGTGCCGGCCG
>NZ_JBFAZW010000258.1:0-1112 GCF_040682015.1 Dactylosporangium sp. NPDC051485 | reverse complement strand
ACGGGGTCGTAGCCTTTGTTGGCGAGGAACTTCTTGGCGTTGTCGGTGAGTTCCAGGCCCATGTCCTTGTTGCGGAGCTGGGTTTCGATCCGGGCGATCATCAGGTCGACGATGCCGAGGATCTGGTCCTGCATGAGCTGGTGGAAGACGATGGTGTCGTCGATGCGGTTGAGGAACTCCGGGCGGAAGTGCTGCTTCAGCTCGTCGTTGACCTTCTGCTTCATCCGCTCGTAGTTCGACTCGTTGTCTTCCGATGCCTGGAAGCCCAGGGACACGGCCTTGGCCACGTCGCGGGTGCCCAGGTTGGTGGTCAGGATGATCACCGTGTTCTTGAAGTCCACGATGCGGCCCTGACCGTCGGTGAGCCGGCCGTCCTCGAGGATCTGCAGGAGGGTGTTGAACACGTCCGGGTGGGCCTTCTCGATCTCGTCGAAGAGGACCACGGAGAACGGCCGCCGGCGGACCTTCTCGGTCAGCTGGCCGCCCTCGTCGTAGCCGACGTAGCCGGGGGGCGCACCGACGAGGCGGGACACCGTGTACCGGTCGTGGAACTCCGACATGTCGAGCTGGATGAGGGAGTCCTCGGAGCCGAACAGGAACTCGGCCAGGGCCTTGGACAGCTCGGTCTTCCCGACGCCGGACGGGCCGGCGAAGATGAACGAGCCGGACGGGCGCTTCGGGTCCTTCAGACCCGCCCGGGTGCGGCGGATGGCCTTCGAGACCGCCCTGACCGCGTCCTCCTGCCCGACGAGGCGCTTGTGCAGCTCGTCCTCCATGCGCAGGAGCCGGGCCGTCTCCTCCTCGGTCAGCTTGTACACCGGGATGCCGGTCCAGTTCGCCAGGACCTCGGCGATCTGCTCGTCGTCGACCTCGGACACGACGTCGAGGTCGCCGGCCTTCCACTCCTTCTCCCGCTGCGCCTTCTGACCCAGCAGCTGCTTCTCCTTGTCCCGCAGCTGCGCGGCCCGCTCAAAGTCCTGCGCGTCGATCGCGGACTCCTTGTCACGGCGCACCTGAGCGATCCGCTCATCGAAGTCACGCAGGTCCGGCGGCGCGGTCATCCGGCGGATCCGCATCCGGGCACCGGCCTCGTCGATCAGGTCGATCGCCTT
>NZ_JBFAZW010000257.1:0-1141 GCF_040682015.1 Dactylosporangium sp. NPDC051485 | reverse complement strand
GGGCCGCCGCGCTGAGCGAGGCGCCCGCCGCCCAGGCCCGCCGGCTGCTGCTGGCCGCCGAGACGGGTCTGCAGGCGGGGACCCCGGCCGCCGCGGTCCGCCTCGCCGAGCGGGCCGGGTCCCTCGACACCGACCCGGCGTTCCTGGCCCGGGTCGGCTGGATCGAGGGCCAGGCCTGGTTCTGGCAGGGCAACTTCCAGGCCGCCTACGAGCTGCTCACGGCCGCGGCCGAGCTGGCGCCCGAGACGGCGGGCCGGGTGCTGCGCCACGCCGTGCACCCCGCCTGGTACCTCGGGGAGCCGCACCTCGGCGAGTGCCTCGACCGCCTGGCCCGCCACGACGGCGACCCGATCGCCCGCTTCCAGGTCGCCGCCGCCCGGGGACGCCCGCCGGCCCTGCCCTCGGTGGCCGACCGGCGGGCCGCGCTCGACCCGGCGACCGCCCCGCGCGACCTGGTGGAGCTGTGCGGCTTCGGCTTCGTCGCCGGCCAGGACGCCGAGGCGCACGAGCTGGCCGCCGCGCTCGCCGGCCGGTGCCGGGGCGAGGGCCTCGCCGGCCTGCTGCCCACCCTGCTGTTCTTCCTGGCCGAGGCCGAGCTGTTCCAGGGCCGCCACCGCGACGCGGCGCTCAGCGCGGCCGAGGGCCTGGCCCTGGCCCGCGACGGCGGCCAGCCGCTGTGGGTCAGCCAGCTCTCGGCGCTGCGGGCCACGCTCGCCGCCATCGAGGGCGACGAGGAGCCATGCCGATCCGCCGTCGCCGACGCCCTGGAGGTGGCCTCGCCGGGCGTGGCGCCGTCCGGCCACGCGTGGGCCCAGTGGGCGCTCGCGCTGCTCGACCTGGGCCAGGGCCGGCCCGAGGCGGCCGTGCCGCGCCTGCTCGCCCTGCAGGTCCAGCCCTTCGCCCACCACGTCGTCGCGCACCGCTGCATCCCCGACCTGGTGGAGGCGGCCGTGCGGGCCGGGACCGCCGACGCTATCGCCGGCGTGCCGGAGGCGGTGCGGCGCCTCGCCGCGTTCGCCGAGCGCACCGGCCAGCCGTGGGCCCCGGCCCGCGGGGAACGCGGGCGGGGCCGGCTGGGCGGCGTCGAGCACGAGTTCGGCCGGGCGCGGGCGCGGCCCCCCCGGCCGGTCGAGGGGGGGCG
>NZ_JBFAZW010000256.1:0-1173 GCF_040682015.1 Dactylosporangium sp. NPDC051485 | reverse complement strand
CCGCCGTCGACCCCGCCGCGCTGATCGGCGCGGCGGACCTCGATCCGGCCGCGGGGCGGATGCTGCGCGCGGTGCGCCGGGACGGAGGCCGCCTGCTGCTGGAGGTCCACCACCTCGCGGTCGACGCCGTGTCGTGGCCGCTCCTGCGGGCCGGGCTGGCCGGCGAGCCGGTCGCGGCGCCCGGCACCTCGTTCCGCGAGTGGGCGCACGCGCTCGAGCGGGCCGCGCGGGAGCGGGCCGGCGAGCTGGAATACTGGCAGGCGGTGCTGGACGGCCCGCCGGTGCTGCTGGGGGACGTCGCGCTCGGGTCTTCCGACACGCTCGGCACCCTTGAGCTGCGCACCGTGCGGGTGCCCGTGCCGGCGCTGCCCGCGCCGCGGGTGAACCTGCAGGACGTGCTGCTGGCCGGGCTCGCGCTGGCCGCCGGCGGCGACGTGCTCGTCGAGCTCGAAGGGCACGGCCGGGAGGAGCAGCTGCTGCCCGGGGCCGACCTGTCCGGCACGGTGGGCTGGTTCACCACCGTCCGCCCCGTCCGGCTGGCCGCCACCGACCCGCGGACGGCACTGCGGCGGGTCCGGGCGCAGCTGCGGGCCGCGCCCGACGGCGGCATCGGCTACGGCCTGCTGCGTCACCGCAATCCCGAGACGGCCGCCGCGCTCGCCGGGCGGCCCCGCCCGCCCGTGCTGTTCAACTACCTGGGGCGGCAGGACGGCGAGGGACTCGGCGGCGACGCCGGCGACGATCTGCCGGTCCGGCACGCCCTGAGCATCGAGGCGTCCATCGTGGACGGTGCGCTGGTCATCGCGGCGGCCTACCCGCGCGGGGCCGTCGCCGGGGACACGGTCCGGGGTCTGCTCGACCGCTGGGCCGCCGCGTTGCCGGCGCTGGCCGACACCGACGCGCTGACGCCGTCCGATGTGCTCGCCGCGGTGGGGCAGGGGGAACTGGACGAGCTGGCCGGGCGGTACCCCGGCCTGGCCGACGTGCTGCCGCTGACCCCGCTGCAGGAGGGCCTGTTCTACCTGCACCAGCTCGACCCGGCCGGGTACGCCGTGCAGCAGCTGCTCGACCTCGACGGGCAACCGCCGGGGAGTTCGGGCTCATCTCACGGGTGACGGCTCGGCTCGGGGCGGCGTCGCCCTTTGTTCTGCTCGGTCCGGGCGATGACGGGGC
>NZ_JBFAZW010000255.1:0-1277 GCF_040682015.1 Dactylosporangium sp. NPDC051485 | reverse complement strand
GATCCTCAAGCTACCCTGAGGGCGGTCAACGGCCGGACGCTGGTGCTGTTCTCGAAGGCGGCGGGGCTGAGGTAGCCGAGGCTGGAATGCCGGCGGCGGGTGTTGTACCAGCCCTCGATGTACTCGAATATCGCCTGCCTGGCGGCAGCGCGGGTGGGCCAGGCCTGCCGGTGCGTGAGTTCAGTTTTGATGGTGGCGAAGAACGATTCGGCGACCGCGTTGTCCCAGCATTGACCGCGCCGGCCGACGGAGAGCCGCACGCCGTGCTGGCGGGCGAGGCGGGCGTGCTGGGCGCTGGTGTATTGACAGCCGCGGTCGGAATGGAACACGAGCCCGTCGGCGGGTCGGCGGCGGCGCAGCGCGTCGGTCAGGGCGGCGTCGACCAGGTCGGTCTTGAGATGGTCGGCC
Organism: Dactylosporangium sp. NPDC051485; assembly: GCF_040682015.1. Taxonomy (NCBI): domain Bacteria; kingdom Bacillati; phylum Actinomycetota; class Actinomycetes; order Micromonosporales; family Micromonosporaceae; genus Dactylosporangium; species Dactylosporangium sp. NPDC051485. Next base: position 869 of record NZ_JBFAZW010000255.1, on the reverse strand, counting down.
ACGGCCCAGCCCACGACGCGGCGGGAGGCCAGGTCGATGACGGTGGCCAGATACAGCCAGCCTTCCCACGTGTTGATGTAGGTGATGTCACCGCACCAGCGGGTGTCGATCGCCGCTGGGTCGACGGTGAAGTCCCGGCCGATCAGGTCCGGGCGCTTCGCCGCGTTCGGGTCCGGGATCGTGGTGACCTGCCAACGGCGTGGGCTCTTGCCCCGGATCCCGGCCGCGCGCATCCGGCGGGCGATGCGTTTGCGGCCGTGCCGCAGCCCGGCAGCGGCGAGCTCGGCGTGGATCCGCGGCGCCCCATAGGTGCCGTTCGACGCCGCATGGATCTGCAGGATCTTTGTGGTGAGCTGCTCGTCGACGCGCTTCCGGGAGCTGGTGATGTTGCGGGTGTAGTAGGCGGACCGGGAGACCTGCAGCAGCTCGCACGCGCGTTTGACACTGTGCTTGCCGGCCTGCTCCGCCTCGATGAACGGATACACGTTCACCGGGTCTCCCGTGCGAAGAAAGCCGTCGCCCGCTTCAAAATGTCGACGTCCTGCTGCAACCGGCGGTTCTCCGCACGCAGCCGGGCCAACTCGGCCCGCTCATCGCTGGTCAACCCGTCCGAGCGGGTCCCGGCATCAAGCTCGGCCTGCTTGACCCACTGCCGCACCGCGGTCTCGGTCAGGTCGAAATCCCGCGCGACCTGCCCGACCGTGCGGTCCCCGCGCTGACACAACTCGACGATCTCGGCCTTGAACTCAGGCGTGAACGCCCGCCGCGGCCTCGATCGCTTCTTCCCCACGTTCTCCATGATGCTAGACATCCTCCCGGAGACCCCAGGTCCCCTGATCTCGGATGTCCGTCAAAACGGGGCAGGCCCA
>NZ_JBFAZW010000254.1:0-1285 GCF_040682015.1 Dactylosporangium sp. NPDC051485 | reverse complement strand
GGTGGTTTCCAGGGGTCGTTGCAACACGGCGTTTCAGTTGGTGGTGAGGAACTGGGCGAGGCGTTCGGCTGGGGTGTCCCAGCCGAGGGTTTGGCGGGGTCGGCTGTTGAGTTCGGCGGCGACTGCGGCGAGGTGTTCGGGGGTGTGGCCGGCGAGGTTGGTGCCTTTGGGGAAGTATTGGCGTAGCAGGCCGTTGGTGTTCTCGTTCGATCCTCGTTGCCAGGGGCTGTGCGGGTCGCAGAAGAACACCGGCATGTTTGCGGCCAGGGTGAACTGGTGGTGCAGGGCCATTTCGGCGCCCTGGTCCCAGGTCAGGGACCGTTTCAGGTGCTGTGGAAGGGTCGCGACGGTGTCCAGGAGGGCGTCGCGGACTGTTTCGGCGCTGCGGCCGCGGGTGCCCAGATGGACGAGCAGGACGTAGCGGGTGGCGCGTTCGACGAGGGTGCCGATCGCTGATCTGCCGTCTTTGCCGATGATGAGGTCGCCTTCCCAGTGCCCGGGGATGGCGCGGTCGTCGGCTTCGGCGGGCCGGTCGCTGATCATCAGCATCGGTGCGGTGAACCGGGACGGCCTGGTGCCGGTGGTGCGGGGCCGGCGCACGGCACGGCCGGTGCGTAGTGCCGCGGCCAGTTCCCGGCGCAGCGCGCCCCGGCCCTGGACATACAACGCCTGGTAGATCGTCTCGTGGGACACGCGCAGCTCGTTTCGGTCGGGGAAGTCCCGGCGCAGCCGGGCGCTGATCTGCCGCGGGCTGTGCCGGGACGCCAGCAGTTCCTGCACCAGGTCCCGCAGGGCCGGGTTCCCGGCCAGCTTCCTGGGCTTCGGCCGGGGCCGGCGGCGTTCGGCGCGCTGCTGCGCGGCGAACGGCTGATAGCCGCCCCCGGCCGGGTCCTGGTTGCGGGCGATCTCCCGGCTGACCGTGGACCGCGGCCGGCCCAGCTCGGCGGCGATCGCCGACTGCGACACACCAGCACGGAGCCGGTCAGCGATCACGACCCGCTCATCCTGAGACAGATACCGGGCCGACACCACCACCGGCAGCGGCCCAGCCGCCGCCACGGCGGCGGCAGCAGCCGCTTCCTGCCGCCACCGATACCCCGTCCGCGGACTCACCCCGACCAGCCGACACGCCTCACCCGTCCGCACACCCTGCGCAACGAGCTCGGCATACACCGCACGCTCAGCCAGCAACGGTTTACACCCCTGCGGGCGACGATCAACCCGGATCTCGAACACGGCAACCCCTGATCAAGTCAGGTGTTGCAACGACCCCTTGAAACCGGGG
>NZ_JBFAZW010000253.1:0-1342 GCF_040682015.1 Dactylosporangium sp. NPDC051485 | reverse complement strand
TCCGACGTCGGCACCCATAGGTATCGGCGGCACCGAATACGTACTGGCCGTCGGTCAGTCGATCGAACTGAAGTTCGCAATCAACAGCCCTCCCGACCCGCAGCACGGCCGCGGCGATGCGCACGGCGGCGTCGGTGAGCTGCCGCCGCTGCTCGCGCCGGGCCCGCAGCCGTCCGCCGGGCCGGGGACGCAGGTCGACCCAGAGGGGCTGTTCGCGGTACCGCCCGGCGAACCCGGCCTCGCTCAGCGCGGTGCTCGCGGGCCACACGAAGTCCCGCTCGGCGTCGCTCCAGGCGATCTCGCCGCCGGTGAGCACGATGACCGGTGCCGGGCGCTGCCAGTCCCACCAGGACCGCAGCTCCTCGGCGACCCAGCGGGACTTGGCGGAGGGCTCGCAGGCCAGCACGGCCAGCCCGGCGCAGGAGTGCAGCGCGGCCGCGATCTCCCCGCGCAGGCTCTCGCCCGCCGACAGGCTCGCGACGTCGAGGAACACGCGCAGCCGCCGCCGCTCCCACCAGCGCCGGCCGATCCGCTGCAGGCGGGCCCGCAGGCGCTGGGCGCGCTCGAGGTCGGGGATCTGGGCGTAGGAGATGAAGACGTGGTGGTCGAACTTCCGGCCGGTCTCGTGCAGCCGCTCCCGCAGCTGCCGCGCCGTCGCGCGGCCCTCGCTCACCTGGTCCGCGACAGGTCGAGGGTCAGCGTGAAGCCGCGCAGCATGTCGCCGGTGCGGCCCTTGACGGTCAGCGCGCCGGAGCCGTCGCCGAGCGTGCCCGAGATCGTGGTGCCGGTGTCCATGACGAGCGGCATGAGGACGCTGCCGAGGCGGTTGCTGCACGCGTCGAGGTTCTTGTTGCTGTACAGGAAGTTCTGCGCGACGCCCTCGGCCGTGTGGGTGCTGGTGAGCCGGCCCGAGACCCGCCCGCCGGTGGCGGTGAGCCGCCAGTAGGTGAGGGTCAGGCCGGTGGTGGTCCGGGCGCTGGAGACCATGGTGAAGCCGCCCTCGGTGGTCTGGTTGGCGGTGCTGACCGACAGCTGGAAGGTGTTCGTCTCGCCGGTGACCGGCGCGCTCGCCACGACCTGCACCCGCTGACGGTACGACTGGGAGCCGACCTGGATCCAGCTGAAGTTCGCGCCGCAGGGCGCGTAGTAGTCGACGGCGGCGGTGGCCGTGCCCTCCCAGACGCCGCGCGGGGCGAGGGCGGCGGCCGTCGTCGGTGGCCTGGTGGTCCGCGTCGGCGTCGGCCGCTCGTAGGTGGTGGTGGTTTCCGCCGGGTACGGCGCGTCCGTGGCCGCCGCCGTGGTGCGCTGCGCGGCGCGGGTGGTGGTGGGCGCCGCCGCGGTC
>NZ_JBFAZW010000252.1:0-1434 GCF_040682015.1 Dactylosporangium sp. NPDC051485 | reverse complement strand
CCGGTGAACACGGCGCTGTCGCATCTGGGTGTCCAGGGGCCGTTGTGGTTCAACTCCCCGGACTGGTCGAAGCCCTCGCTGGTGCTGCTCGCGTTGTGGGGTGTCGGGGACATGATGGTGCTGTACCTCGCCGCGCTGCTGGATGCGCCGACGGCGCAGCTGGAGGCGGCGGCGCTGGACGGGGCCAATGCGTGGCAGCGGTTCCGGCATGTCACGTTGCCGCACATCCGGCCGGTTGTGGTGTTCACCGCGGTCATCGGGGTGATCACGACGTTGCAGTACTTCACGCAGGCCGCTGTCGCCGCGTCGGCGGCCAGTGGGCAGGCCACGACCGGTGCTGGGATCTCTTCGACGTTCGGCTATCCGGAAGGTTCGACGTTCACGTATCCGTTGTGGCTGTACGTGGTCGGGTTCCGTTACGGGGCGCTCGGCTACGCCAACGCCCTGGCCGTGGTCCTGTTCGTGGTCGCGTTCGCCGTGTCGTTGCTGCTGCTGCGCCGTACCATCAACCCGGAGACCGCCTCGTGAACACCAAACTGATCTGGGTGGCCAAACACAGCCTCGCCATCGCCCTGTCCATCATGTTCATCGCACCGGTCGGGTTCCTGCTGCTGACCTCGTTCATGACCGACAGCCAGGCCCTGACCTCGTCCTACTGGCCCACAACGTGGCACCCGGAAAACTACGCCCACGTGTTCGCCCGCACACCGATCCCCCGGTACCTGCTCAACACGCTCGTCTACTCGGCGCTGGCCACACTGTGCATGCTGATCTCCAGCGTGCCGGCCGCCTACGCACTGGCCAAACTCCGCTGGCGCGGCCGCGGCACCGTCCTCGTCGTCATCGTCTGCATGATGATGATCCCACCCCAGGTCACGACCGTGCCGCTGTACCTCATGTGGGCCAACTACGGCCTCACCGGCACCCTCTGGCCCCTGATCCTGCCGATGCTGTTCGGCGACGCATTCTCCATCTTCCTGCTCCGCCAGTTCCTCGTCACCATCCCCAGCGAATACCTCGACGCCGCCCGCGTCGACGGCTGCGGCGAATGGCGCACCCTCCTACGAGTCGTCATCCCCATGGCCCGCCCCGGCATCGCCGCCGCAGCACTCTTCCAATTCTTCTACGCCTGGAACGACTACTACGGACCACTGCTCTACACCAGCGAAAACGAAAACAACTGGACACTCTCACTCGGCCTGGCCTCGTTCCGCACCCTGCACCACGTGCAATGGAACCTCGTCAGCGCAGCGACCATCCTGGCCCTCGTACCAGTCGTCGCACTGTTCTTCTTCGCACAACGCGCCTTCGTACAAGGCGTGACACTGACAGGAGTCAAAGGTTGAAAATCGCCGTCGTCGGGGGCGGATCCACCTACACCCCAGAACTCATCGACGGGTTCGCACGACTCGCACCATTCGCCTCGGAGATCGT
>NZ_JBFAZW010000251.1:0-1499 GCF_040682015.1 Dactylosporangium sp. NPDC051485 | reverse complement strand
TTCACGAGCAGTCCAGCCGGTGCATGAACTGTGGCGTCCCGTACTGCCACAACGCCTGTCGGCCCGCATCTGCCGCCTCGTCGACGGCCTGCCCCTCGCGATCGAGCTCGCCGCCGCCCGGCTGCGCCAGCTCGGCCTGGAGGAGATCGCCGAGCGCCTGGCCGGGCACGAGCACTTCCGCGTGCTGTCCCGCGGCGACCGTACCGCGGCCGAGCGCCACCGCACCCTGCGCGCCGTCGTCGACTGGAGCTGGCAGCTGCTCGGCGACGAGGAGCGGGTCGCGGCCCGGCGCCTCGCGGTGTTCGCGGGCGGCGCGACCCGCCCCGCCGCCGAGGCGGTCGCCGGGGTGGGCGAGGAGGTGCTGGCCGATCTGGTCGACCGGTCGCTGCTGATGGTGCGCGACGGGCGGTACCGGATGCTGGAGACCATCTATCTCTACTGCCGCGACCGGCTCGCGGAGTCCGGGCAGCAGCGGGCCCTGGCCGCGGCGCACGCCGCCCACTTCCTGGGCCTGGCCCGGCGGGCCGACCCGTACCTGCGCCGCGCCGAGCAGCTGAAGTGGCTGGCGACCCTGGCCGCCGAACACGACAACCTGATGGCCGCGCTGCGCTGGTCGGTCGCGAACGACCGCGACACCGCCATGCGCCTCGTCGCCGCCCTCGCCGCGTACTGGTGGCTCGCGGGCCGCCGCGGCGAGGTGACCGCCCTCGCGGCGGCGATCCTCGAGGCATTGCCGGACGGTCCGCCGGCGGGCCTCGAGGAGGAGTACGTCAGCTGCGTGGTCCACGCCGAGTCCCTGGCCGCCGAGTCCCACCGCCGCCGCGCCGACACCGTCCTGCGCTCGCTGGACCGCCCGCTGCGCCACCCGTTCAACGCCGCGCTGTGGGGCATGGCCCGGGCCGACGCCCCCGGCCGGGACGAGCCGTCGGACCGCCTGCTCGGCGCCGACCCCTGGAACGCCGCCCTCGTCGAGCTGGGCCTGTCCCTCCTCGCCGTCCTCGGCGGCCACCCCGGCGACGACCGCCTGCTCGGCGTGCTGGACCGGTTCCGGGCCCTGGGCGAGCGCTGGGGCAGCGCCCAGGCCCTCGACTGGCTCGCCCACCTGGCCGCGTGGCGCGGCGAATGGGCCCTGGCCCACGACCGCTGGGCCGGGGCACTGGCCGCGCTCGGCGAGCTGGGCGCGGCCCAGGAGTCCGCGGACGTGCTGTGCCGGCGCGGCGACTGCCGCATCCGCCAGGGCGACCTCGACGGCGCGGCGACCGACTTCCACCGCGCGGCCGAGCTGTGCGCCCAGGCCGGCGCCGGCGGGGGCGCCGCCGCGCTCGGCCTGGCCGAGATCGACCGCCACCGCGGCGACCTCGACGCGGCCGGGCGGCGGCTCACCGCCGCCCTGGCGGCGCTGCGCGCCGGCGACCTCGGCGCGGTGTACACGCGATCGCGGATGCTCACCGCGCTCGGCCGAGTCGCCGCGGCGCGCGGCGACCTCGACGCGGCGCGGC
>NZ_JBFAZW010000250.1:0-1536 GCF_040682015.1 Dactylosporangium sp. NPDC051485 | reverse complement strand
GCGCTGCTGTCGCCGCAGCAGCTCGGCGACGTGGCGTGGCCCCCGGCCGGGCAGGCGGTCATCGCCGTCGGGCTCAAACCCGGCCGGATCCCGGCGGGGGTGGCGGCGGGCGGTCAGGTGACCGTGATCGTGATCCCGTCCGCCGCGCCCGGCGCGAACACCGCCGGCTCCGGCAACGGTGCCGGGGACAGCGGGCCGCAGCTGGTTCGTGCGGACGCGACGGTGGTGTCGGTGCACGAGGCCGCGGACCAGTCGGGGGTGACGGTGGTGTCGCTGCTGCTGACCGCCGCCGACGCGGTCACGGTCGCTTCGGCCGGTGGCGAGGCGGCGCTGGTGCAGCGCGGCGTGGGGCGGTGACCGTGATGCTGATCGTGCTGGCAAGTGTGAAGGGCGCCCCCGGGGTGACCACCCTGGCGGTGGGGTTGACCGCGGTGTGGCCGGAGCCGGACGCGGTCCTGATCGAGTGCGACCCGCACGGCGGTGACCTGGCCGCCCGGTTCGGACACAGTCCCGAACCCGGTCTGACCGGGCTGGCGGCGCAGGCGCACACCGGCGGGATCGTGTCCCTGGCCCCGTACACGCAGCGGCTGGCGGTCGGCGCGGACGTGGTCCTCGCCCCGCCGGGCGAGACGGTCGCCTCGTCCACGTTCACGCTCGTCACCCGCGGGCTTGCGTCGCTGCGGGACCTGGCGCAGCGGCAGCCGGTGATCGTCGACGTCGGCCGGCTCGAGCAGGACGGTCCCGCCGCCGCACTGCTGGCCGCCGCCGACCATGTGCTGGTCCTGGCGGCGGGTGAACTGGCCGAGCAGACCCAGGTCGAGCTGCGCCTGTCCTGGCTGCGGCCGGCCGTGCAGGGCCGGTTGTGGCTGGTCCGCACCGGCGACAGCGGCTACACCGGGCGGGAGATCGCCCGGGAGCTCGGCGTGCCGGTGCTGTGGGAGGTGCCGGTCAGCCGGCTCGGTGCGGGTGCCCTCGCGGGGAGGTTGCGGGTGCCGAACTGGCGGCGGTTGAAGCTCGCTCGCGCGATCCGGGGGATCGCGGTGACGTTGACGACCGCGCAGCCGGCGTCGATCCTGCCCGGCCACCCGACGCTGGACCTCACCGGCGCGCCGGTACCGGCGGAGGTGGCCTCATGACCGCCGTCGCCAACGGCCGCAGCCCGTTCGGGTGGCAGACCGACGACCAGCAGGCCCTCGTCCGCCGGCTGCGGCAGCAGGTCGCCGAGCAGCTCGCCGAATCCGGGGAGCGGCTGTCCGGCGCGGACCGCGACGCGCGGATCGAGCAGCTGGTCGCCGCCGCGCTGAACGAGCACGCCCGGGCCGAGCTCGCCGCCGGTCGGATGCCCCTCGCCCCACCGGCGGAGGCGCAGGTCGCCCAAGCGGTCCGGGACGCGCTGACCGGGCTGGGCGGGCTGCAACCGCTGCTCGCCGACCCGACGATCACGAACATCCTGGTGCAGGGGCCGGTGGTGTGGTGCCGGCACACCGACGGGTCGAAGACCCGCATGCCGGCCATCACCGCCTCCGCGGAGGAGCT
>NZ_JBFAZW010000249.1:0-1690 GCF_040682015.1 Dactylosporangium sp. NPDC051485 | reverse complement strand
GACCCGGATCCGCGGATAGGAATATAACACCGTGTGGCATAGATGAACGGATGCCTTGCCAGCAGGGATGATTGGGCTTGTCGAAGGACCAATCTGTCGCTGCGGGAAGGACACCCGTTCGGTGAAGAAGATACCTGGTTTGGCTGGTCGGGTGCGCGTAGGCGCTCCGGACGTGTCGTTGACTTCGGCCTCGGGTGTGGTGGCTGTGGCGGAACTGGTCGGACGGTTGGGGGTGAGTGCCGCGTTGGATGACGCGGTCGGTTCGATCAAGCAGCGGGATCGGGGCCTGTCCGCGGGTGAGTTCCTGATCGCGGTGGCGCAGGCGCAGATGTTTGGGGCACAGTTTTGGGCCGGGTTGGACCGTCGCCGGGCTGATCCGGCTGGGGAGGCGTTGTCGGCGGTGCCCACGCCGGCGTCGACCACCGCGGTGGATCTGGCCGCACGGTTCGGCCCGGTGCAGTTGGCCGGTGTCGAGGAAGGCATAGGGGAGATCGTCTGCCGGGTGGTGGGGTTGCTGCCGGCCGCGCGGCAGGCGGTGCTGCGTTGTGGCGGGGCCACGATCGATCTGGACGGCACCGACGTCGAGGTGTACGGGGCGGGTAAGGAAGGGATCGCCTACAGCTACAAAGGGGCGCGGGCTGGGCGGCCGCACGTGGCTACCTGGGCGGAGGCCGGCCTGGTCACCGCGGCGGACCTCCTCGCCGGGGACGAGGACCCCCGCCCGGGCGCCGGGTCGCTGATCGAACGCAGCGTGGCCACCCTGGTCGCGGCCGGGGTCACCGCCCGGCCGAAGGTCCGCGGCGATGTCGGCTACTTCGCCAAGGACATTGCGCAGGCCGCGGTCGAGGCCGGCTGCGACTTCTCCCTCGGCGTGACCCGCAACCCCGCGGTCTGGCGGGCCGCCGCGGCCATCCCCGAGCAGGCATGGCGGAAAGCGAAGCGGATGAACGGCGCCCAGGTCGCCGTCTGTGGCTACGCCCCGGCGGGCTGGCCGCCCGGCACCGCGTGCGTGGTCCGCCGGGTCAAGGTCCGCGCCGAGCAGATCTCGATCGACCCACGGGCCCGCCGCCGGCGCACCATCCCCAAAGACCAACTCGCCTTGGCGTTGGACGGCTTGGTCCGGCACGTGTACGCGTACTCGTTCATCGCCACCAACCTCGACGTGTCCACCCCGGCCAAAGCGGTCGCGGTCGAGGCCTGGCACCGGATGCGCACCGATATCGAGGACAGGATCCGCGACGCCAAGCACGGCGCCGCGTTGCGGCACCTGCCCTCCGCCACCCGCGCGGCGAACACCGTGTGGATGTGGGGTGCGCTGCTGGCCGTCAACCTGTCCGCCTGGCTGCAGGAACTGGCCGGCCTCGACACCGGTGACGGCCGCGGCCGGGCCCACCTCGGCACCCTGCGTCACCGGCTGCTGTTGGTCCCGGCCCGGCTGGTCCGCCACGCCGGGCAGGTCACCCTGCGGCTACCCCCAGGCCAGCAAATGCTGACCGACGTGCTGTCCCGGCTACGCCGGCTGCCGATCTGGACCTGACCCACCCGGCCACACCGGCCCAAGCCACCCACGGAGACCAGCGAACCCGGCGCCACCCGGGCCACCGGCATGCCCCACCCGCCCAACACCACAACAACACATCGGCTATCAGCGATATTTGGCTCACGCCTCCGCTACCCGCGGATCCGGGTC
>NZ_JBFAZW010000248.1:0-1714 GCF_040682015.1 Dactylosporangium sp. NPDC051485 | reverse complement strand
GGCGGCTCGTGCACGACCTGCGCCCGCCCGCGCTCGACGACGTCGGCCTGGCCGGCGCGGTCGGGCAGCTGGCCGAGCGGCTGCGCACGCCGGGGCTCGCCGCCCGGGTCTCGGCGGACCTGCCGGAGGACCTGCCTGCGGCGGTGGAGGTGGCGGCGTACCGCATCGTCGCGGAGGCCCTGACGAACGTGACCCGGCACGCCGGCGCGAGCGCGTGCACGGTGCGGCTGGCCGCCGAGGACGGCACCCTCCTGGTCGAGATCACCGACGACGGCGCCGGCATCGCCCCCGGCACCCCGTCGGGCGTCGGGCTGGTCTCGCTGCGGGAGCGGGCGGCCGAGCTGGGCGGGCGCTGCGAGATCGAGTGCCCGGCGTCGGGCGGCACCGTCGTGCGCGCCCGCCTGCCCCTGACCCCGGCGGTACGCTCGTGATCCCCCGCACCCCCGAGCATTGGAGCCCCGGCGTGAGCGGTACGGAGCGCAGCGGAGTGGCCGCTCACCATGGACTCAGGTTGTCGCGCCGCTGCCGCAGCGTTGCGGAGGCGGCGACGTGAGCGGCGATCCGATCCGGGTGCTCGTCGCCGACGACCACCCGATCTTCCGCGACGGGCTGGCCGTGCTGCTCGGCTCGGTCGGCGGCATCGACGTGGTCGGCACGGCCGCCACCGGGCGCGAGGCGGTCGAGCTGGCCGTGCGGCTGCGGCCGGCCGTCGTCGTCATGGACGTACAGATGCCGGATCTGAACGGCATCGAGGCCACCCGGCGGCTCGCGGCCGAGGCCCCCGAGGTCGGCGTCGTGGTGCTCACCATGTCCGAGGACGACGGCACCGTGTTCACCGCGGTGCGGGCCGGCGCCCGGGGGTACCTCGTGAAGGGCGCCGAGCAGGAGGAGATCGTGCGGGCGATCAACACCGTCGCCTCGGGCGGGGCGGTGTTCGGCGCGACCCTGGCCCGGCGCATCGCCGAGTTCTTCGCCGCCGGGCCGCCGGCCCCCGCCGAGGCCTTCCCGGAGCTGACCGCGCGCGAGCGGGAGATCCTGGAGCTGCTCGCGGCCGGCCGCTCCAACGCCCAGATCGCCCAGGCGCTGTACTTGTCCCAGAAGACGGTCCGCAACAACGTGTCGAACGTCTTCGCCAAGCTGCAGGTGGCCGACCGCGCCGAGGCCATCGTCCGGGCCCGCGAGGCGGGCCTCGGACGCTAGGGAGCGCTCCAGCATCCGCTCTCGCGAAGCCCTCCGCGGCCGCCTCGGCGCCGAGCTCACGGCGCGGTTTCGCGCGTCACGTCTCGAGCGAGCCGCCGCGGCCCCCGAATCCGTCCAGTGGCCACACGGTACCCCCGGCGGGTGACAGGGGTGTGGATCACCGTCACCGCGCTCGGACCGCCTCGTTACCGGGGACAGCTAGGTACCCCCCACCCAGCGAGCGGACGGACCCCAGATGAGACCCGGCGTCGGCGGCGCACACAGATCCCGTGAACGGTGGCTCATGGCCTCCGCGCCGCTCACCCTGACCGCCGCGGCCGCGGTGCTGCTCGGCGGCCCTCCGCTCGGCCTGAGCGTGCCCGCCGCGGTGCTGCTCGCCGCGGCCGCCTGCGGCGTGCTGCACGCCGCCTGGCTGGTGCGCCTGGCCGTGGGCGAGCACCGCCCGGCCCCCGCGCCCCTGCGTGAAGTCGGCGACGCCGCCGTTGGCGGTGGCGGTGGCCGACGCCTTGCCGTC
>NZ_JBFAZW010000247.1:0-1851 GCF_040682015.1 Dactylosporangium sp. NPDC051485 | reverse complement strand
CTAGGTGACTGGTGTTAAACGATGGCCGCCACTGGCGTGGCGGCCATCGTTTTGGATCTATTTCGGGTAGTTTGCTGGGATGGCGTTAGGCAGGGCGTCACAGCAGCTGGATCTGTTGGACGCGGTTACCCGGTTCTGCGACGAGGCCCTTCCCGGTAACTCGATCTTCGGGTTCCTGCACGAACACCGCGAGACGCTGTTCCCGGACAGCATGTTCACGGACCTGTTCGCCGCGATCGGCCGCCGGTCGGTGCCACCGTCGGTGGTCGCGGCAGTGATGGTGTTGCAGCGCCTCGAGGGGCTGTCGGACCGGGAGGCGGTGGATCGGTTCACGTTCGACGCCCGGTGGCGTTACGCCGCCGGGGTCGGCGGCTGGGACGGTGCCGGCCGGGTCGGGTTCGCCCATACCGTGCTGGTCGACATGCGCGAGCGGCTGCGCCGCTCGGACCGCCCGGACCGCATCTTCGAGGTTGCGTTGAGCGCCGCCCGCGCGGCTGGGCTGATCGGCCGGCGCCGGGTCCTGGACTCGACCCCGTTGTATGACGCGGTCGCCACGATGGACACGATCACGCTGATCCGCTCGGCGATCCGCGGCCTGCTCGGCGTGGCCGGCCCGGACCTGGCTGAGCTGCTGCGGGCGGTACTGACCAGCGGCGACGACTACGCCAGCTCAGCCAAGCCGGTGCTGGACTGGGACGACAAGTCCGCCCGCGAGGCGTTGATTGATTCCCGGGCCCGGGACGGTCACGCGCTCCTTGCTGCCCTTGACGGGCGTCAAGGCCTGCCGGAACCGGTCGTTCAGGCGATACGGCTGCTGGCCACCGTGCTCGGCCAGGACCTCGAGACCGGCACCGACGGGGTGCTGCGCATCGCCCGCAAGGTCGCCCCGGACCGGGTCATCTCCACTGTCGACCCCGAGGCCCGGCACGGGCACAAGACCAGCCACCGCGGCTTCGACGGCTATAAAGGCCACATCGCCGTCGACCCGGACAGCGAGATCATCACCGCTACCGAGGTCACCGCCGGCAACACCGGCGATGCGCAACCCGCCGCCGGTCTCATCGCCGACCTCACCGAACCCGCCACCAACGCCGGACCGGCCGGTGACGCCGCGGTCTACGGCGACTCCGCCTACGGCGCCGGCGAGGTCCTCGCCCACCTGGACACCCACGGCATCGACGCCAAGACCAAGGTCCAGCCGCCCGTGGCACCCGCCGGCAAGTTCACCAAGGACCAGTTCCACATCGACCTCGACGCGGCCACGGTGACCTGCCCCAACGGCATCACCCGCCCGATCCGCCCGATCGCCGGCGAAGGCCGCCACGCCGGCAAAGCCGACTTCGGCACCGCCTGCACCACCTGCCCACTACGCGCCCACTGCACCGACGCCAAGACCGGACGCAGCATCACGATCGGCCGGCACGAGGCCCGCCTCGCTGCCGCCCGCACTCGCCAGATCGACCCCGCCTGGCAGGCCGACTACCGCGCCACCCGCCCCAAGGTCGAACGCAAACTCGCCCACCTCATGCGCCGCCGCCACGGCGGACGCCGCGCCCGCACACGCGGACTCGCCCGCATCGCCGCCGACTTCAATCTCCTCGCCGCCGCCACCAACCTCGCCCGACTCGCCACGCTCGGCCTGCTCCACACCCCACACCGCGGCTGGGCCCTCGCCTGAGGCCCCCAGCCCACACCAGCCATCCCAACAACCCCCAAACCCGCCCCAGGACGCCGACAACCCTTACCCGCCAACGGAATCCGCGCGCACCTCCCGAACCCGACCTCGCCCCAACAACAAACGCGGGCTGACCGGCGTCACCAATCAGCCCGCGTTTAGCACCAGTCACCTAG
>NZ_JBFAZW010000246.1:0-1966 GCF_040682015.1 Dactylosporangium sp. NPDC051485 | reverse complement strand
GCCGCGCCGACGTCGGCGGCCAGCCGTTGCGTGTCGAGGCCCGGCACCCCGCGCGCGGCGGCGAGGGCCCGCTCCAGGGTGTCGGCCGGCGTGCCGAGGACGAAGAAGGTCTCGCGCAGCCGGCGCAGCACCCGGTCGGCGACGACCGGCCCCTGCCCGGCCGCGGCCCGCGCGACGAGCGACGAGGGCTCGCTGGACAGCGCCACCCGCTCCAGCGTGGCGGGCCAGGGCGCGCCGGTGTGCCCGGAGATCTCCTGGATGTGGCGGTGGTACCACGCCGTCTCCGCCGCCGGGTCGGGAGCCGGGTCGTCGCCGGGGTGGAACAGGATGCCGAACACGCGCCGCCAGTGCGCATCGAGGGCGCCGCGCAGGTACCGGAACGCCGGCTCCGACCCCCACGCCCACGGGCACATCGGGTCGGTGAACTCAACGACCGACAACACCTCCGTCAAGGCCGCTCGACCGGCGCCCACAGGCTCGGCAGGTTGACCACGACGCCCTCCTGGCTGCTGCGCGCGATGACCACGACGGCCTCCTCGGCGCCGGGGTTCTCCTCGCGGTGCGGCACGTACGGCGGGACGAAGATGTAGTCGCCCGGCTCGGTCTCCAGCCGCACCTCCTCGTCGCCGTCAGCGAAGACGAACACCGGGCGGCCGGAGACGATGTAGATGGCCGTCTCCGCCTCGCCGTGGTGGTGGTCGCCGGAGCTGGTGGCCGGGGCGACCTGGGTGCGCCCCATCCACAGCTTGTCCGAGCCGACCGTCTTGCCGGAGACGGCCTCGAGCCGGGTCATGCCGGAGGTCTGCACCGTGTCGCCGCTGAGCTCGGCGCCCTTGATGTGCCGCAGGGGCGCATGCCAGTGATCGCTCATCGTCGTCGCCTTTCCTATGGGTGTACGTCCACCAGCCCCAGCAGGGCCGCGGCCGACGCTCGGGGTTGCGCGGCCAGCAGGTCCGCGAGGGTGAGGCCGGTGAGGATCTCCTCGGTGCGGGCCTGGATCGCCCGCCACACCGCGGCGACCGCGGGCGCGCGGGTGGCGTCGGCGGGGTCGTTCGGGTTCTCGCCGTGCACGGTCAGCAGCTCGCCATCGACCGCCCCGACCACGTCGGCGAGGGTGATCTCGGCCGCCGGGCGGGCCAGCCAGTAGCCGCCCTCGCAGCCGCGCTGGCTGCGCACGAGCCCGGCCCGGCGCAGGTCGCGCATGACGGCCTTGAGGAAGCGGTACGGAATGTGCTGGGCCGCGGCGATCCCCTCGCACACGAGCGGGCGCCCCGCGTCCGCGGCCAGTTCGACCAGCGCGCGGATCGCGTAGTCCGCCTTCGCCGAGATGCGCATCGCGGCACGTCCTCCAGCAGCTGCTCGCGGTTGACTTCCTCAAAACCATACCAAGGCACTGTGTTTGTATCCATTGCCTCCCACGGTGTCAATGAGAGGTCCCGACCAAGGGCCGTTGAGGGCCGGGCCGAGCGGCGGCGCGTCGTGCCGGTTCGTGCTGGCCGCGGGGATGCCGAGCTGGATGCCCTGCCCGTTGACGGCGACGGACGTTTCCGGCCGTCTCTGCCCCGACTGGCCGTCTCAACGCCGCCGCCGAGGTGCTCGGAGATCGCTGGTCGTTGCTCGTGCTGCGCGACGTCATCTTCGGCCCCGGCTGACCGACCAGCCGGCCGGGACAGCTTTGGCTTCGGCGATACACCCGTCGACCGCGACGTCGGTCAGACCCGGCCGGGTAGCACCATTGAACCGTCGATCACTCGGCGTCGCGATGGACCTCGTGCCGGCGATCGCGGTCTGCGGGATGAGCGTGCACCATTTGACATTGTCGCTACCGTCCGGGGCGGCGATTCCGGGCGGGCTCTGGGATAATCAATACGTGGGGCAGCTGTCATTCTTCAGTCGCACGGAATTGGCTGCCATGCGTGACCGGACCAGGTCTCGGCGCTATTGTCCGGCAAGGGAGCAGTTCCGT
>NZ_JBFAZW010000245.1:0-2329 GCF_040682015.1 Dactylosporangium sp. NPDC051485 | reverse complement strand
GCGCTGCTGTCGCCGCAGCAGCTCGGCGACGTGGCGTGGCCCCCGGCCGGGCAGGCGGTCATCGCCGTCGGGCTCAAACCCGGCCGGATCCCGGCCGGGGTGGCGGCGGGCGGTCAGGTGACCGTGATCGTGATCCCGTCCGCCGCGCCCGGCGCGAACACCGCCGGCTCCGGTAACGGCGCTGGCGACAGCGGGCCGCAGCTGGTTCGTGCGGACGCGACGGTGGTGTCGGTGCACGAGGCCGCGGACCAGTCGGGGGTGACGGTGGTGTCGCTGCTACTGACCGCTACCGACGCGGTCACGGTCGCTTCGGCCGGTGGCGAGGCGGCGCTGGTGCAGCGCGGCGTGGGGCGGTGACCGCGATGCTGATCGTGCTGGCATCGGTGAAGGGCGCCCCCGGGGTGACCACCCTGGCGGTGGGGCTGACCGCGGTGTGGCCGGAGCCGGACGCGGTCCTGATCGAGTGCGACCCGCACGGCGGTGACCTGGCCGCCCGGTTCGGGCATGCCCCCGAGCCGGGGCTGACCGGGCTGGCGGCGCAGGCGCACACCGGCGGGATCGTGTCCCTGGCCCCGTACACGCAGCGGCTCGCGGTCGGCGCGGACGTGGTCCTCGCCCCGCCGGGCGAGACGGTCGCCTCGTCGACGCTCACCCTCGTGAACCGTGGGCTGGCGTCGTTGCGGGACCTGGCGCAGCGGCAGCCGGTGATCGTGGACGTCGGCCGGGTCGAGCAGGACGGTCCCGCCGCCGCGCTGCTGGCCGCCGCCGATCATGTGCTGGTGCTGGCGGCTGGTGAGCTGGCCGAGCAGACCCAGGTGGAGCTGCGCCTGTCGTGGCTGCGGCCGGCGGTGCGGGGCCGGTTGTGGCTGGTCCGTACCGGGGACGGCGGCTACAGCGGGCGGGAGATCGCCCGGGAGCTCGGGGTGCCGGTGTTGTGGGAGGTGCCGGTGAGTCGGCTCGGTGCGGGTGCCCTCGCGGGGAGGTTGCGGGTGCCGAACTGGCGGCGGTTGAAGCTGGCTCGGGCGATCCGCGGGATCGCGGTGACGTTGACGACCGCGCAGCCGGCGTCGATCCTGCCCGGCCACCCTGAGCTGGACCTCACCGGCGCGCCGGTACCGGCGGAGGTGGCCTCATGACCGCCGTCGCCAACGGCAGCGCCGGCCTGTCCGGGTGGCAGACCGGTGACCAGCAGGCCCTCGTCCGCCGGCTGCGGCAGCAGGTCGCCGAGCAGCTCGCCGAAGCCGGGGAGCGGCTGTCCGGCGCGGACCGGGACGCGCGGATCGAGCAGCTGGTCGCCGCCGCGTTGAACGAGCACGCCCGGGCCGAGCTCGCCGCCGGTCGGATGCCCCTCGCCCCGCCGGTGGAGGCACAGGCCGCCCAGGCGGTCCGGGACGCGCTCACCGGGCTGGGCGGGCTGCAGCCGCTGCTGGCCGATCCGACCGTGACGAACATCCTGGTGCAGGGGCCGGTGGTGTGGTGCCGGCACACCGACGGGTCGAAGACCCGCATGCCGGCCATCACCGCCTCCGCGGAGGAGCTGATCGAGCTGGTCCGCGACGCCGCGGCCCGGTCCGGCGCGGACGAACGTCGCTTCGACCGGGGCGTGCCGCGGGTCAGTGTGCGGTTGCCGGACGGGTCCCGGTTGTTCGCGACCCTGATGGGCCGGGTGCCGGCGGTGGCGATCCGCAAGCACACCCTGCTCGAAGTCAGCCTCGACGACCTGGCCCGCAAGCACGGGGTGATGGACCTCGGCCTGCGGGATCTGCTCACCGCGATGGTCCTGGCCCGCCGCAACGTGATCCTGTGCGGCGGCACGGACTCCGGCAAGACCACATTCCTGCGGGCGATGGCGCAGGCCATCCCACCGCACGAGCGGCTGGTCACCATCGAGGACACCGACGAGCTCGCCCTGGACCTCGACCCGGCCCACCCGGACTGCGTGGCGTTGCAGACCCGCGAGGCCAACATCGAGGGCGTCGGGGAGATCGATCAGACCGAGCTGGTCCGCCAGGGGCTGCGGATGGCCCCGGACCGGCTCATCGTCGGCGAGGTCCGCGGCGGCGAGGTCGTCGCGATGCTCAACGCGATGAGCCAGGGCAACGACGGCAGCCTGGCCACCATCCACACCTCCAACTCCAAGCAGGCGTTCACCCGGCTGATGACGTACGCCGCGCAGTCGGCGGAGCGGCTGCCGTTCGAGGCATCCGCGCCGCTGGTCGCCGGGGCGGTGCACATCGTGGTGCACCTGGCCTGGTCCACCGACGGCAAACGCGTCGTGTCCTCGATCCGGGAGGTCCTGCACGCCGAAGGCGTCGACGTCGTGTCCAAC
>NZ_JBFAZW010000244.1:0-2361 GCF_040682015.1 Dactylosporangium sp. NPDC051485 | reverse complement strand
CCCATGCGCGACATCGTCGCCACCATCCAGCCCGAACAGGACGCACTCGTACGGGCCGAGATCGACGAGTCGATCTGCGTGCAGGGGGCGCCCGGGACCGGGAACCCCGACCCGGGATTTTGACGCATTTCTTCCGCGCGGTCCATCGCTGTTGACAAGCAGCCGTAGCTTCACGGGCAGGCGTCGCAGTTTGGTGATCCATCTCGGGGAGGAAGCACCATGGCCAGCGATAACTTCGGACCATTCGTCACTGCGATCGTTGGCGCCGCGACGGTGCTGTTCACGCTGAACACGCTGCGCCGCAACGACTTCGAGCGGGCTCGTGAGCTACACGGCGAGTTGACGAGCGGGCCTGTCGCCGACGCCCGCCACGTGGTCGGCTCGGCGTTTGAGGACCCCGCCCGCGGCAAGGACGTCTCGCTCACCAAGGAAGAGATCCAGGCACTCTTCGCTGTTTTGTGGTGCTTCGAGCGGATCGATGTCGCCCGCAGCACCATGCTCGGACGGTGGCGCAAAGGTCCGCGGTGGATCAATCCGCGCCGAGCGCTCGATGAGAGCATCCGCAACCACGTCAGGATCTACCTGTCGTACTTGCACCGTGCTCACATCAATGGCGTCCCGCTGCACTCCACCTTGACCGCAGCGGAGGACGACGCGGGACTGACGCGTTTGGGCAAACGTCTCGGCCTCACACAGCCATAAAGTTGCGCGCTACCTGGTTGGAGCCAGGTGAAGTGATCTCAGCGACGCTGAACGTGTTGATTTGGGGCGACACGGGCAATCCGTCGCAGATGCTACGACGCTGGCTGAGGGCATGGGCCCTCGGTAGGTAGTTCTCACCACAAGATCACCCACATAGCGGTCGGCTCAGCATCAGGCGACCTTGAGCTGCTCGTCGCCGAAGTCAGCGATCAGTTTGAGCGTGCCGCCGAGCGCCTCGATGTACCGCGCGAGCACCTCCTGCGTCGAGACACTGCCGGCCTCGATCTGCGACACCCGGGCCACCGAGACACCCATCCGGGACGCGACCTGCTCCTGCGTCATCCCACGCCGCTTCCGCAACTCAGCCAGCCGCCACCCCCGAGCCTCGTCGAGCATCGCGCCGACCGCGGCGTCGAACGCCTCGGGGCCGCCCGCGGTTTCGACCGCGCGCTCCAGGTGATCGGTATCCCGCCACCGCCTAACGCCGCTCATCCCCGGTCTCCTTCTCTCGCTCCTTCAAGTATGTGGCGTAGAGCTGTTCCGCTTCCGGTATGGCCTCCCGATACCACCGGTTCCACTGACCGGACTTGTCCCCGGCGACGAGCAGGATCGCGGATCGCCAAGGATCGAAGACGAACAGAATCCTGATCTCGCTCCGCCCTGCCGAGGGCGGCCGCAGCTCCTTCATGTTGGTGATCGCCGAGGCGGTGATGCTGTCGACGAGTGGCCTGCCCTCGCTCGGTCCGTTCCGCTCCAGCACCAGAATGGCCTGATTGACCAGGCGATGCGTGTCGCGGTCGACGCTGTAGATCGCGTCGAGGAACTCCTCGACCTGCGCGGTCATCAGGATCTCCCACTCCACCGGGACACCACCTCCAGGTTAATAATATCCTTAACCTCGGCGTACACGGAGAGCAACCGAAATTCGGTGGAACGGTGGGCCCACCGCGCGTAGCATGGATGGCCGCTTGACGGCCGCGGTGAGGTAGCCACCGCAGCGGACGTCCCACGCGCCGGGTGCACAACCCCCGGATACGCGAGCGAGCCGACCGAGACCTCCACGAGGATCAACGTGCCCGCACTGGAAGAAGAGCTCGCCGCCGAGCGAGCGCACCTCGACGCATCACGAATAGCACTCGGCCGCATGCGTGAGCGTGCCGAAGACCTGTTCGCCACCGGGGACCAGGTGGCCGGCGACCCGTTCGCCGCCGAGACGCTCGGGCGGGCGCTCGCTCGGCGGATCGCCGACCTCGCCGACAACCCCGACACCCCGCTGTTCTTCGGGCGGCTCGACATCGAGGAGCACGAGTACCACGTCGGGCGGCGGCACGTCACCGACGCGGTCGGGGAGCCGATGGTGCTCGACTGGCGGGCGCCGCTGAGCCGCAAGTTCTACCAGGCCAGCGCCGCCGATCCGCAGGACGTCGACGTGCGCCGCCGGTTCGGGTTCGTCAAGGGCGAGCTCACCAGCTTCGAGGACGAACGCCTCGGCCAGGGCGAGGAACAGGGCACCAGCCAGATCCTGCTCGACGAGATCGAACGACCCCGCGTCGGGCCCATGCGCGACATCGTCGCCACCATCCAGCCCGAACAGGACGCACTCGTACGGGCCGAGATCGACGAGTCGATCTGCGTGCAGGGGGCGCCCGGGACCGGGAA
>NZ_JBFAZW010000243.1:0-2724 GCF_040682015.1 Dactylosporangium sp. NPDC051485 | reverse complement strand
CACCGCCGGACCGCAAGGACGGCGCCGCAGAGACCGGGCGCGCCCGCGCGGGCCGCCGCGCACCAACGCCCCCGCCGCCGTCACGCCGGCCCGCCGGTGCGGCAACGCGTCGAACAATCGGGCGCCATCCGCGCTCGTCGGCAGCGCATCACAGCCGGTTCTTGCATCTGCTACGTCCGGCCGGCTGCCAATTCCGCCGAAGCCTGCGAAAGGTCGAGCATCATCCCAACGCGCCACCAGCGGAGCATTGCAGTGAATACGCGCTCATCGGCAGATCCGGACGCCGGCGGGCCGCCCACCGTCACGTCGCGTAGTTGATGAGCTCCAGGTGGGCGGTCGTCGCATCTGCCGACCACCCTTACCCACAGACCGACGCCGATGATTGCTCTGTACGTGTTAGCGTACGCGGCTCTGCACCTGAGCCCGTACGCCGACACCCGCAGGCCGGGAGACGGGCGGAAAACGCGCAGCAGAAAATCCGTAAGCTAAATCCGGGCACTTCAGCTTGACATCGTCCGGACTTACCTTGCGGGGTGCCGATCAGCGCCTTGATCATCCGCAACCTTGAGCCAGACGCGACAGCTCCCGAGGTATGACGCCGGACCAGGCGCTTCGCAGACGCGTGCGCCAACGGCGGCGAGCGCGGCGCGTCGCCCGGCTGACAGACACGACATTCGCCGCCGAGCCCGTCGCCAGGACAAGGGCGGGAGGCGGGGCAAGGGTAGGCCCTGTAGGTCGGATCAGGCGGGGTCGGGTCGGGTCAGGCGGGGTCGGGGCGCATCGGGACGAGCAGGTAGCGCAGGGTGCCGGTCGGGGTCGTCACCTCCGTCGCGCGCAGGGCGGGCTGGATGTGCAGGTGGACGGTCTCGCCCGGGAAGGTGCGCAGCGCGTCGGACAGGAAGCGGGCCTGGTAGGAGCGCACGGCGCGCCCCGAGCGGACCGCGGCCTTCACCGTCTCCTCCGACTCGCCGCGCAGCGGGTCTGCGGCGCGGACCAGCAGGGCGCCCTCCAGGGACTCCAGCATCAGGCGGCCCTGCTGGCCCGCATACGCGGTGGCGCGCTCCACGGCGTGGGCCAAGGCGTCGGCGTCGACCTCGATCGTGCACTCCGGGGTGACGTCCAGCAGGCGGTCGAACTGGGCGTCGGGATACGCGTCGCCGAGGGTCGGGGTGGTCACGCTGCCGCCCGGCCAGGACAGCGCGAAGACGTCCGGGGTGCTGTGCAGGGCGACCTCGTCGGTGCGCGACAGGGTGGGGGCGATGCGGGTCAGCAGGGCGGCCGGGACGAGGGTGTCGAAGGCAACCGATGGGGTGATGGGGACGGTGGCGGCGGCCAGCCGGTAGCGGTCGGTGGCCAGCAGGGACAGGACGCCGTCGGCGGCGCGCAGGCGGACGCCGGTGAAGATGGGCAGGGCGTGCTCACGGGAGGCCGCGCCGGCCACCGCGGCGGCGGCGGTGCGCAGGGCGGGGGCCGCGACGCGGGCGGTGGGCGGGGGCAGGTCGGCGAGCGGGGGCCAGGCGTCGGGGAGGGCCGGCAGGGCGAAGCGGGCGCCGGTGACCCGCACGGCCAGGCGGCCGCCCTCCGCGGCCAGGCGGGCCTCCGGGGCGTCCAGGCCGGCCAGTGTGTCCGCCAGCCCCCGGCGCGACACCAGGGTCTCGCCGGGCTCGTGCACGGTGGCCGGCACCCGCAGGCGCACGGTGAGCGACCCGTCGGTGGCCGTCAGCGCCAGGCCGTCGTCCTGCGCGCGCAGCAGGGTCGCGGCGTGGACCGGGTGCGGCGAGCGGCCGGTGAGCAGCCGCATCACCAGCGCGGCGGCGTCGGCGAGGAGGCGGACGGGGGCGGTGACGTCGAGGGTCATGGGGGGAACATAGCCGGGGGGTACGACAAAATCGGCTCAGGACGCCACGGCCCGGAATGCGCGGCCGGCCACGGCGAAGATGCACGACAAGGCCATCCCCGCGCATCGGGCTGGGCAGCCGGCCGAGGCGCCGAGCTCAGGGTGTACCGCCCGGAGCCCGCGAATCCCGCCGGAACCGCCCCGGCGCCGTGCCGAACCGGCGCTTGAACGCGGCGGCGAAGGCGAACTCGGAGGCGTACCCGACGCGCTGCCCGACGGCCCGCAGCGGCGCGTCGGTGTCGCGCAGCATCCGGGCCGCCAGCGTCATGCGCCACCACGTCAGGTAGGCCAGCGGCGCGCGCCCGGCCAGCGCGGCGAACCGGCGCGCGAACGGCGCCCGCGACAGTCCCCCGACGGCGGCCAGCTCCGCCACCGTCCAGGCCCGGGCCGGATCCCGGTGGATCGAGCGCAGGGCCGCCCCGACCGCCGGGTCGCGCAGCGCGGCCGCCCATCCGCCGTCCGGCGCGTCCTGCAGGTGCGCCCGCAGCGCGTGCAGGAACAGCAGGTCGAGCAGCGCCGCCACGCCCACCCCGCCGCCGTGCCGGGCCAGCTCGGCGTCGAGCAGCCCGGCCACGGCCCGCAGCTCGCCGCCGGCCTTCAGGTGCACGAGGTCGGGCAGCTCGTCCAGGAGCGGGTGGGCGCGGTGCGGGGCCAGCTCGTACGCGCCGCACAGCACGATCCCGGCCGCGCCGGGGCCGGCGGGCGCGGGCGGCAGGGGGCCGTCCGCGCGGCACGGGGCCAGCGGGGTGTCCGGCGCGTCGGCCAGCGCGTGTCCGCGCCCGCGCGCCAAGAACAGCACGTCGCCCGGGTCGAGCCGCACGGGTGGC
>NZ_JBFAZW010000242.1:0-2786 GCF_040682015.1 Dactylosporangium sp. NPDC051485 | reverse complement strand
GCGCCCCGGGGTGTGGGTGGGGGCCGGGGGGGGCGGGGCGGGGCTGGGCGCGGGGGCGGCGCGGGGGGGGGGGCCGCCGCGCGCGCGCGCGCCGCGCCCCGCGACGGCGGCGGCGGAGACGGGGGCACCGGTGCAGGGGGACGGGTCGCCCACGGCCGGGAGGGCGGCGAAGGCGAGGGCGGCGCCGGTCAGCACCAGCGTGGCCGTCGCCAGCCGGACGGACCGGATCATGCGCCCCGCTCCGCCTCGATGGCGGCGTCGGTCGCCGCCCGGTGGGCCTCCTCGGAGTACTGCCGGTTCAGGTCGCCCCGGTGGATGTCGTTGCTGACCTGCTGCTGGTACGTGTGCCCCTGCAACGACTGGGCGTTGCGCGCCGCGTTCTCGGTGCGCTGCATGGCCGCGTCGACGTCGTGCTGGTCCACCGAGCCGGGGTGCATCGCGTCGCGGTAGATGAGGCCGGCGTCGTGCATCGAGGAGTTGACGTTGTTGAGCACGGCCGCGGTGTCACCCGTCGGGAAAGGCCCCGCGGCCACGGTCTCGGTGCCACCCGTCGGGAACGGCCCGGCGGCCGCCGTCGCGGTGGTGGTGTAGGGGCTGCCGGCCGCGGCGGTGTCGCCGTGGCCCGAGCCGAAGGGCCCCACGGTGTACACCGCGTCCGCCACGCCGTCGCCGTTGCGGTCCACCAGGACCAGGCCGCTCCCGTGCTCGTCGGAGAAGACCGCCACGTCGGCCACGCCGTCGTGATTGTGGTCCACCAGCATGACGTCGGCGACCCCGTCGTGGTTCGTGTCCGTGTACTGCACGTCGAAGTGCCCGTCGCCGTGCACATCGACGAACTGGGTGTCGACGACGTGGTCGCCGTCGAGGTCCCCCCACGCGGTGTGACTGTCCATCCCTCGGCCTCCATGGTCGCAGTGCGCCTACGGAATGCTGACGGACCACGGCCGGGGATTGTTACACCCGAAAATGCGGCGCGGGGCGGACCGGACCCGGCCCGCCCCGCTGGTGCGCGTGAGGTCAGTCGCGCGTCTCCTCGTCGTCGTCCTCGTCGTCGAACTGGTGCCCGGCCGGCAGGAGCTCGCCGGCCACCGGCTCGGACTCGTGGAATTCGGCCTCGACCTGCGGCTGGCCGACCCACAGGGCGCGCATCTGCTGCTGCATGAACGTGGTGAGCCGGGCCCGGTACTCGTGGTCGAAGCGCTCCAGCGACTCGATCTGCGCCTGCAGCGCCGCCCGCTTCGAGGTCAGGCCGCCGACCACGTCCTCGTAGATCTGCTCGGCCCGCTGCTTGATGCTGTGCGCGTTCTCCTGCGCGTCGCGCACGATGTCCTCGGCCCGCGCCTGCGCCTCGCCCATCATCTCGCCGGCGTTGCGCTCGGTGTCGACCGCGAACGCCTCGGCGTCCCGGGCGATCTTCTCGGCCGTCATGCGGGCCCGGTTGAGCAGCTTCTCGGCCTCCTCCCGCAGGGCCCCGGCCTGGGCCTGCGCCTCGGAGACGATCTGGCCGGCGGCGGCGTGCGCCTCGGCCCGGATCTGCTCGGCCTCGCGCCGGGCCGTCTCGATGTGCTCCTCGGCGGTGCGCTGGGCCATGGTGAGGACCATGAGCGCCTTCGCCTGCTCGTTGCCGCCGCTGCCGTCGTGCCGCGGCGCCGGAATCTCCGGCGCGTGCTGGGCGGCCGCGGCGCCCATCATGCGATCGTCGTACTGCCGCATCCCGTTCGGCGTCGTCATGCCCTGTGCCCTCCTCGAAGACGTATCCCGCAGACCGGCCGGACTCGTCCCCGCCATAAAGCCGCCCGCCCCGACCCGGAATGCCCCGCGCACGGTACCCGACGAACGCCAACATCGGGACCTCCGTGTCAGCTGTTGATCGCAAACCAAAGTGGATCTTAAGGATTCGTGACCGTGTGCAGTCCCGCTGTCACTCCGACCGGTGGCGCCCCGCACCTCGGCCGCGCCGGTTTCGCCACGGTTACGCAGGTGGTGGCCCACGTCCCGGACGCGCCTGGGCGATCCCCGCGCCGTGGTCGCGCCGGTCCGGTGCCGCCGGGTTGTAGCGCTCGCCTTGGGCGTCCGCGGCGTCGTCGCGCTCGGGCCGGCAGTCTGGCTCGCCGGTCGGGTGCCGTCGGGCTCTAGCGCTCGCCTGGGCGCCCGCGGGCCGGTAGGTGGTCGCGCCGGTCCGGCTCGCCCCGGGGTTTTAGCGCTCGCCTCGGGTGCCCGCGGTGTCGTAGCGGTCGGGGCGGCAGGTGGTCGCGCCGGTCCGGCTCGCCGCGGGTGCTTTAGCGCTCGCCTCGGGTGCCCGCGGCGTCGTAGCGCTCGGGCCGGCAGCCGGCCAGCGCGGCGGCGGGGGCGCCGTCGACGACCTCGGTGGCGACGAGGTCCCCGATCACCGGGGCGAGGGTCACCCCGGAGTGCATGACGGCGGCGTAGAGGCCGGGCAGGCCCGCGACCGGCCCGACGATCGGCGCCCGGTCGGCCGGCATCGGCCGGAGCCCGACGTGCACCGCGTCGGGCCCGTCCGGCGTGCCGCGAAACGCCGCCGCGACCGCCCGCGCGGCCCGGTGGCCGGCCTCCTGAGGCCCGTCCGGGCACCCGGCCGCGGCCAGCAGCCCGCCGCCGTCGCGCTCGCGCACCTCGAAGCCGGGCGCGGCGAAGACCGTGCGCACGAGCCCGCGCGGCGCCGGGATGCGCACCAGCACGGCGGGCGAGGCGGCCACGGGAAGGTCGCACAGCCCGGCCACCCCGGTCCCGGCCGCGGCGACGACCGCGTCCGCGCCGATCGGGCC
>NZ_JBFAZW010000241.1:0-3018 GCF_040682015.1 Dactylosporangium sp. NPDC051485 | reverse complement strand
GCCCTCGCCGACGCGTTGGACCATCTCGGTGAGCAGCGCGGGGATGTCGAGACCGGAGCCGTCGAGGTATAGCTCCGACACCAGGTCCAGGGCACTCCTGGCCTTTGCCGCGGCGGCGCTGCTGGCCCGGGGCGTGACGGCCCTCGCCGGGCGGGCCGGCCGCGCGGCGCTGCGAACCGGGCGGGTCACGGTGGCGCTGGCGGCGTTGCAGTACCAGAGGCGGCCCGGCATCGACCGGATCTTCGCCGTCGTGGCCGTCGCGGTCGCGCTGCTCGGGCTGGCCGGGGAGGACGTGCTCGCCGCCCGGGCCGCCCGCGCCGAGCGGACCGTCGCCGAGCTCGGCGCCGGCCAGGTGCTCACCGTGCGGGCGGCCGGCCAGACCGCGCTGCTGAGCGCCGTGCGGCAGGCCGACCCGGGCGGGCGCGCCGCGATGGCGGTCGCCGTCGACGACACCGCGAGCCCGCCGGTGCTCGCCGTCGACGCCGACCGGCTGGCCGCGGTCGCCGGGCAGAGCCGGGCACTGGCCGCCGGGCTCGCCCGCGCCGACGCCGCCGTCCGCGGTGACCGGGCGGCGCCGGACCAGCCGCCGCCGGTCGACGGCACCGCGCTCACCGCGAGCGTGCGCAACGACTCCGGCGTGCCCGTGTGGCTCGTCGTGCAGCTCGCCCACGCCGGGACCGGCGCCGCCGTCGCGGTCACGGTCGGGCCGTTCGACCCGGGCGAGCACGAGGCGAGCGCTCCCGTCCGCGGCTGCACCGGCGACCCCGGCTGCCGGCTCGCCGGGCTCACCCTCGCCGGGGCGCCCGGGCCGGACGGGCGCCCGCAGGACCCGCCCGCGCGGGCCGCCGTCGCCGTGCGGGGGCTGCGCCAGGACGGGCCGGCCAAGACCGTGCTCGACGCCGGCACGCTCGGGGACCCGCGGCTGTGGCGGGCCGCCACCACCGGCCTCGGGCTGATCCTCGGGCCGCGCAAGGGCGTGCTGAGCCTCGCCGTGCCGCCCGTGGCGGAGGGGCAGAGCGCGCGGCCGGACACCCGCGCGTACCTTGTCGGCACGCCCCTCCCGCTGGCCGCGCTCATCGCGGGCGACCCGCCCCGCGGCTGGTCGTCGGCCGAGCCGGCGCTGACGCTGTTCGGGGCCCGGGCCGTGCCGCTGCGCCCCGAACCCACCGGGGAGCTCCTGCCGGCGCTGGGCCGGACCGGGATCGTGCTCGACCTCGACACCGTGGCCCGTGCCCTGCCGGACGCCGTGATGCCCGGCACGCTGCAGGTATGGCTGGCCCGCGACGTGTCCCCGGAGGCGGCCGCGGACCTCGTGCGGCGCCTGGCCGCTGCCGGGGTGGAGGTCGTCGGCACCGAGACGGCGGACGCGCACGAGGCCCGGCTGGCCGAGCAGGGACCCGCCTTCGCGGTGCGTTTCCGGCTGCTGTCGGCCCTGGCGGGGCTGCTGCTGGCCGCGGTGGCCGCCGCCGTCGCCGTCGGCGTGGAGCGCAGGGTGCGCGCGGCCGAGCTGCGGGCGATGCGGGCCCAGGGTGTACCGGCACGGGTCGGGCCCGCCGCGGCGGCCGGCGGGCAGGGGGCACTGCTCGGGCTGGGCGCGCTGGCCGGGTTGCTCGTCGCGGGGGGCATCGCGGGGCTCTCGGGCGCGCCGGTGGCCGCGTTCACCGACGACTGGCAGCTGACCGAGCCGCCGCCCGCGCTACAGCCGGGCGCCCTCGCCGTGATCGCCCTGCTGTCCCTGGTGGTCCTGGCGGCCGCCTCCGCCGGGGCGTTGCGCGGCACCGGAAAGGAGCCGGCACGATGACGCCCTTGCGTGCGGTCGGGGCTGTGCGGGTCGGGCGCCGGGGTCGGGGTGCGGGCCTCGCGGTCGGGGCTTTGCGAGGTGGGCGCGCGAGTCGGGGTGCGGGGCTCGCGGTCGGGGCTTTGCGAGACGGGCGCGGAAGGGAGTACCGGTAAATGGTCGGGCTTGTCTTGGCGATGCTGCGGACCCGGCGCGGGCAGGCGGCGGCGCTGCTGCTGCTCACCATGCTGGCCGTCGGCGCGACCGTGGCGGTGCCCGCCTACCTCGGCGCCGTGGACATCGCCACCGCGCGGGGCGAGGTCGCCACGGCCGGCCCCGCCGAGCGCTCGATCACCGTCAGCGCCCTGGTCCGCACGAACGGCAGCACCGTCGACCCGGACTTCGACTCCGTCGCCGGGGCGCTGCTGGACCAGCCCGGGTTCGCGCACGTGTACTCCGCCGAGTTCGCCGTCATCGGCCTGCCGAGCGGTTCGGACGGCACCCGGACCGTGTACCGCCAGGACGCCTGCGCCCACCTGCGCATCGTCACCGGGCGCTGCCTCATGGGCACCGGCGACGTCGTCCTCGGCGAGCAGACCGCGGCCCGCAACGACCTCGCGGCCGGCGACCGGATCACGCTCACCTACGCCCGGGCGATCGCCAACCCGCTGACCGGCATCGCCGTGTTCCAGCCGGACGGGCCGCCGGTCGAGCTGACGGTGGTCGGCACGTACCGGCCCGCCGACCCGCACGAGCAGTACTGGGGCGGCCACCGGTACTTCGCCACCAGCGCCCTCGGCCAGAGCGCCGAGCCGGTGTTCCTCGGCGCCACCACCGCCGAGCGGCTCGTGCCCCGCGACGTCACCGTCGGCCTGGACGCGTCCGCCGGGCCGGGCGCCTTCGACCGGCTGCCCGAGCTGCGCGCGCAGCTCGAGGGCCTGCGCAGGCGGGCCGATCAGGTCAACGGCGGCTACCAGGTCGACACCGCCCTGCCCGCGCTGATCGACCGGGTCGAGGCCAGCCGCGGCCTGGCCCGCCGCAGCGTGCCCGCCGGCGCCGTGCCCCTGTTGCTGCTGGCCTATCTCGCGCTGTACCTCGCCGTGGACTACGGCGCCGAGGGCCGTCGCAGCGAGCTCGCCGTCGTGGCGCTGCGCGGCGCGCCCTGGTGGCCCCGCACCGTGCTGGCCACCGGCGAGACGATCGCCGCGATCGTGGCCGGCGCCGTCGCCGGGTGCGTGGCG
>NZ_JBFAZW010000240.1:0-3303 GCF_040682015.1 Dactylosporangium sp. NPDC051485 | reverse complement strand
CACCGCCCACCACAACCACCACCAACCCCGACACCATCGAGAACACCCTCACCACCATCTGGCAACAGACCCTCCACCTCAACCACATCAACCCCTACGACAACTTCCTCGACCTCGGCGGAGACTCGCTGGCCGCCATCCGAGTGGCCGCCTTGGCTCGGACCCGCGGCATCGTTCTCCCGGCGCACGCGGTCCTGCGGGCTGACTCGCTGGCTGCGCTCGCCGAGCGGGCCCGCCGTATCCCAGACTGCGGCTCGCGGACACCGCCGGTCACGGTCGCCGACCGACCGAGCGGTGCCGGTGTCGAGGTGCCGTTGCTACCCATGCAGCACGCGTTCTTCGGGCGCCGCCGCCCCGATCCCAACTGGGCGAATCTGGCCGGGCTGTTCCTGCTGCCGGGTGAGTCGCTCGACGTCGCCCGCCTGCGCGGCGCGCTGGTCGCCACGTCCGGGCGGCACGAAGCGCTCCGTGTCCGCTTCCAGCGCGTCGGCGACCGCTGGAGCCAGCAACT
This sequence comes from Dactylosporangium sp. NPDC051485, assembly GCF_040682015.1. Lineage (NCBI taxonomy): Bacteria > Bacillati > Actinomycetota > Actinomycetes > Micromonosporales > Micromonosporaceae > Dactylosporangium > Dactylosporangium sp. NPDC051485. The sequence continues at coordinate 2,792 of NZ_JBFAZW010000240.1, read as the reverse complement.
GGGTGCCGACCCCGCCGTCGCGCTCGACGTCGCACCGCCGATCGCGGGCGCTATGTCGGCTCAGGACGTGGCCCGATCCGCCGGGGAGTGGCAGCGCTCGCTCGACATCACGGCGGGCCCCCTCGTCCGCCTCGTGATCATGCCCGGGTCGGTCACCGGCGCGCAGGCTCTCATCGTCGCGCACCACCTCATCATGGACGGCTGGTCGTGGCAGCTGTTCCTAGACGATCTCGCGTCGGCGTACGCCGACCCCGACTCCTTCGCGGCAAGCAACTCGGCCGCCACCGTCCCGTACTCCACCTGGGCCACGCTGCTCGCGGAGCGCGCCGGCGACGCGCAGAGCGCCGCGGAGGCCGGGTACTGGAGTGACCTGCCGCTGTCCGAGGTGACCCCCGTCCCGCGGGATCGACCGGACGGAGCGAACACCGCGGGCCTCGCCGAGTCAGTCGTCCGACGGCTGGACACCACGGCAACGGCCCGCCTCGCGGGGTCCACGCTCGGCGGGCGACGCGTTACGGCACTGGAAATGCTCATCACAGCATTCGCGGCGGCGTACCGGCGCTGGACCGGCGCAGGACTGCAGGCGCTGCGGGTGCTACACCACGGCCGCGACGCGATGCCGGACGTCGACGCCACTCGCACGGTGGGCTGGCTGGCCGCTGACTATCCGCTCGTCCTGGAGACTCTCATCGACGAGCCGAGCAAGCTGCTCTCCGCTGTGCGCGACCAGATGCGCGCCGTCCCGCGCAGCGGGTGCGGGTACGGCGTACTGCGCCACCTCGGCCCCGACATCATGACGCGGGCCCGGCTTCAGGCCCAGCCCACGCCGGAGGTCAACTTTAACTACCTCGGAAGCCAGGACACGCTTGGCCCGGATCCGGGCCGTTGGACAACAGTCCCCGAGACCGTCCCCGGCCGGTTCAGTCCCGACGAAAGCCGGGGAAGCGTCCTGCAGATCCGCGCCGTGGTCCACCGGCAACGACTGTCGCTCGACCTCCAGTACAGCCGGGCCATCCATCAGCGCCAGACCGTTGAGGCGCTCGCGGACGGGTTCGTCGACGCGGTGCACGGCATACTCGCTCAGGCTGAGACGCCACCGACGGGGAGCAGGTGAGCGGTGGCCACCCTATCGAGTTTCGTCGTCGGTGCCGGGCCACTGGCCCGCAGTTGCCTGGATCACCTGCTCAGCCGCGGACAGGCGGTGGTCGGCGTACTTACACACGATCCGGCACTCGCTGCATGGGCCGGGGCGCGGGAGCTGACCTGTCTGTCCTGGGCTGAAGCGGAAAGGCTTGACCAGCCACCCGCCTACGACGTGCTGTTTAACGTCGTGAACTGCCGCCGAATCCCGAGTCGTATCGCCAAAGCCGCGACCCGGATGCGGGTCAACTACCACGACTCGCTGCTACCGGGTCACGCCGGCTACTTCTCCACCACTTGGGCGATCCTCGCCGGTACTGCGGTCCACGGCGTCACGTGGCACCTCCTTGAGGGTGACATCGACACCGGACCCGTGCTCGTCCAGCGGGAGGTCCCGGTCGCCGACGACGACACGGTGTTCACACTCAACACGAGGTGCTTCGAGGCCGCCGTCGAGTCGTTCACAGAACTCGTCGGGAAGATCGAGGCCGGCGACGCCCGCGCGACCGCACAGGACCTGACTGGGCGCACGTTCGCCAGCCTGCAGACCCGGCCGTTCGCCGCTGGCCTCGTCGACTGGCATTGGCCGGCGGAGACCATCAGCCGATTCGTCCGAGCGCTCGACTTCGGCCCGACCGCCAACCCGATGGCGACCCCGAAGACCGTACTGGACGACGCGGTCGCCCTCATCGAGTCCGCGGAGCCGCTCTCGTCGCGCACCGATGCCCCGCCGGGAACCATCACCGCCATCCAGGGGGCGACGATCCGGGTGACCACCGGTGACCTCGACGTGACAGTCAGACTCGGCGCAATCACGCATCCGGCCGCCCCGCTCCCAGCCGCAAACGTGTTCGCCCACGCGCGCGTCGGACACCGCCTCACCAGCCCGGACCCGGCCACCGCCGATCGGATCCGGCAACTGTACGAGGCTGCGGTGCCCGCAGAGCGCCGTACCGTCGAGCGACTCACGACACTGCTCGGCAACCGACCGGCCGCAGCGGCGACCCGGCCGCCGTCCGGCCGGCGTCACCGCGTGCCTCTGGTCCTCGACGACCGCGCGCGGGAGGCCATCCAGCGACACGGCTGGGACACCAGGGCGGCGGTCCTCACCGCGTGGCACGCCGTGGTCTGCACCGCCACAGGCGCCACGACAACCGAGGCATGGTGGGCCGACGACCGGCTGCGCGCAGCGGCGGCCGACGCCACCCACACCCTCTCCCACCAGGCCGGCGCCGCGTTCAACCACGACCCCACACAGCCGGTGGCCGAGACGCTCTCGGCCGTCGCCGGGACCCTCCGGGGGCTGTCGACATCCCGCCCCTCCGCCGCCGACATCGTGAACCGGTACCCGGACCTGCGAAGGCTCGCCGACCGGAGCCCGACCGGGATACCGGCTGCCATCGTGGGAAACCCCAACGACCGGGACGCGGAACTCGCGGCACACCGCGACACCGCGCTCATCGAACGGGCCGGCGACGAGTACGAACTGGACCTCGACGCGGACCGGTGGCCGCGCGAGCCGGCCGAGATGCTCGTCGCCCGCATCAGCGCCTGGCTCGCAGCTGCGGCGGTGGATGTGGGTCGGCCGGTGGGTGATTTGGTGGTGTTGGGGGAGCCGGATCGGCGGTTGTTGGCGCGGGTGAACGACACTG
>NZ_JBFAZW010000239.1:0-3510 GCF_040682015.1 Dactylosporangium sp. NPDC051485 | reverse complement strand
GCAAGCTCGAGCTGTACCTCGCCCTGCTCGACACGCACTGTGACGCCATGGTGTCGCGGGTGCGCTCGGCGATGGAGGCGACGACCGACAACAAGGATCGGGTGCGCGGCGCCATCCAGGCCTACTTCGACTTCATCGACCACGAGAGCGAAGCGTTCCGGCTGGTCTTCGAGTCCGACCTGCGCAACGACCCGGCCGTGCGCGAGCGCGTGGACCGCGTCGAGACCGGCTGCATCGCGGCCATCACCGACACGATCATGGCCGACACCGGCGTCAGCCGCGCCCGCGCCGAGCTGCTCGCCTCCGGCCTGGTCGGGGCGGCCGAGATCGCGGCCCGGTTCTGGCTGGCCGGCGGCCGGCAGGTGGAGAAGGCTGAGGCGGAGAGCCTGCTGACCACGCTGTCGTGGCGAGGGATCGCGAGCTTCCCCCTGCACGGCGAACACGCCTGATCGCGTTAATCTTCAGACACACTGGGTGTGTGCGCCCGATTTAGGAGGATGACGTGGAGGTCAAGATCGGCGTGCAGTACGCGCCTCGGGAGCTGGTGCTGGAGAGCAACCAGTCGTCGGCCGAGGTCGAGTCTGCGGTCACCGACGCGATCAACGGTGGCGATAAAGGTGTTCTGTCCCTGGTCGACGAGAAGGGCCGCCGGGTGATCGTGCCGGTGGGCAAGCTGGCCTACGTGGAGATCGCCGAGTCCTCGCCGCGGCCGGTCGGGTTCTCCTCGGCTCGCTGAGGTCTTGCGCAACCGAAGGGGCCCCCGGTGGGGGCCCTTTTTCACGCTCTAGGTACCGGTTTTTCCGATAAGTCGGGCGCTGGCGCGCCACGACTTATCGGATTTATGCCCTGACGGGGTATAAGTCTGAAATGTTGTGGTGTCGGCCCCGACATTTCGGGACAAACGCCCGCTAGTTGTTCAGGCCCACGGCGACCATGCGTGCCGTGTGGGCCGAGGTCAGGCGCCTGAGCAGGGCCTGGAAGTCGGTGCCGTGGATGGCGAGCAGGGCGGCCAGGGACGGACGCTCGCCGGCCACCCGCAGGGCCTGGGAAATGCCCTCGCCGACCAGGCGGCGGGCCCACATCGACAGGCGGTTGGCCACCTTCGGGTCGAGGGCGATGGCGGCCCGCAGCTCGTCGGCGGCGAAGTCGGCGTGCACCGAGTCGTGCAGGACGTCGAGGATGAGGTCGCGGTCCGGGGCGACCAGGACCGCGGCGACCTCGCGGGTGAAGTCGTCGGCGATGCCGTCGCCGACGTAGGCCTTGGTCAGGCCCTCCAGCCAGTCCTTGGGCTCGGTCTGCTCGTGGTAGTCCGACACGGCCCGCACGTAGGGCCGCATGGCGGCCTCGGGGTCGGCGCCGAGCTCGTGCAGGCGGTCGGCCAGGCGGCGGTAGTTGGTGATCTCGCGGGCCGCCATCTCGCTGAGCACGGCGCGGCGGCGCAGGTCAGGGGCCAGTCGGGCGTCGGCGGCCATACGGTCGAAGGCGACCAGCTCGCTGTACGCGAGCATGCCCAGCAGGTCGACGACCGCCTCCTGGGGCGGCTCGGCGCCGATCTGGTCGCTCGGGGTGACATCGGACACGTCGGCACAGTACCGCGCCGGATCACCCAGCGGGTGGTGCGCGGTGTGGCGCGATGTCATGCGCGGATCCGCCCGCGTGTCGGTACAATGGCCCAAATAGCCCCGGGCGGACCCTAGCCCTGGCAAACCGGCGCTTGTAGCCCGCGACCGTTGCGGTCGGAGCCGACCGGACGGAAGCCGATCAAGTCGGACGCCGATCAGTCGGACCCTGAACCGTCAACGGATCGCGTGTGGCCCGCGCCGCATACCGATTGAGCGCACCCGGCACTTCAGGGGCGCTCCCGCGAGAGAGACACCCCGAACAAAACATGACAATCGACAACATTGAGGCCGCCGAGACGGTGGCCTCCCGCGCTCCCGTACGCGGCGACAGTCCCTCGTTCGCCGACCTCGGCGCCCGGCCCGAGACCGTGGCCGCGCTCGAGGCGGTCGGCATCACCCGCGCCTTCGCGATCCAGGAATACGCCGTGCCGATCGCGCTGCGCGGCACCGACCTGATCGGCCAGGCGCCGACCGGCACCGGCAAGACCCTCGGCTTCGGCGTGCCGCTGCTCGACCGCGTCACCGCGCCGGGCGAGGGCGCCGACGGGCTGCCCCAGGCGCTCGTCGTGGTGCCGACCCGCGAGCTGGGCCTGCAGGTGGCCCGCGACATTGCCGCCGCCGGCAAGACCCGCGGCGTGCGGGTCCTGCCGCTGTACGGCGGGGTCGCCTACGAGCCGCAGGTCGAGGCGCTGCGCAACGGCGTCGAGATCGTGGTCGGCACCCCCGGCCGCCTGCTCGACCTGGCCAAGGGCAAGCACCTGCGGCTGCACGCGGTGCGGGCGCTGGTCCTCGACGAGGCCGACCGGATGCTCGACCTCGGGTTCCTCGACGACGTCGAGCGCATCCTCACGCTGCTGCCCGAGGAGCGCCAGACGATGCTCTTCTCGGCGACGATGCCCGACCCGATCGTGACGCTGGCCCGGCGGTTCCTGCGCCAGCCGATGACGATCCACGCGCACCACGACGCCAACACGGGCCCGTCGCCGCTGACGAAGCAGTTCGTGTACCGCACCCACCCACTCAACAAGATCGAGATCGTGGCCCGGGTCCTGCAGGCGACCGACCGCGGCCTCACCATGATCTTCTGCCGTACCAAGCGGGCCGCCGACCGCGTCGCCGAGGACCTCGACTTCCGCGGGTTCGCGGCCGCCGCCGTCCACGGCGACCTGGGCCAGGGCGCCCGTGAGCGGGCCCTGCGCGCCTTCCGGGCCGGCAAGATCGACGTGCTCGTCGCCACCGACGTCGCCGCCCGCGGCCTCGACGTCTCCGGCGTCACGCACGTCATCAACTACGACTGCCCGGAGGACCCGGACACGTACACCCACCGCATCGGCCGCACCGGCCGGGCCGGCGCCACCGGCGTCGCGGTGACGTTCGTGGACTGGGAGGACATGCCCCGCTGGCGGATCATCGACAAGAGCCTGGGCATGGACCTGCCGGAGCCCCCGGAGACGTATCACACGTCGGCGCACCTGCTGACCGACATCGGCATCCCCGAGGGCACCACGGGCTCCCTGCCGACGGCCGACCGCAAGCGGGCCGGGCTGTCCGCCGAGAAGCTCGAGGACGTCGAGGGCAAGCCGCGTGGGCGGGGCCGTTCGCGCTCCCGGGGCCGATCGTCGGCGCCGTCGTCGTCCGCGCCGGACACCGCCGAGTCGAGCGAGCCGCGGCGTCAACGCCGGCGCCGGCGCCGGGGCGAGGTCGACGCGGCCGAGCACGCCGAGTCGTCCGCCACGCAGGCCGAGCTCACGCTGACCGAGCCGTCCGCGGGCCCCGGCGAGGAGGCGGCCGTCGCCGCGCCGCGCCGCCCTAGCCGCTCCACCGCCGCCGTGGGCCCAACGGACCCGGAGGCGGCCGGTTCGCCCGTTGTCGTGGGCGGCGAGGAGGG
>NZ_JBFAZW010000238.1:0-3531 GCF_040682015.1 Dactylosporangium sp. NPDC051485 | reverse complement strand
CGCAATCCGAAAGGACCCGTGCCACGGGGTAATAATCATTTGGCACTGGCTTAACAAGCACCCTGTTGAGTTCTCAAACAACCAACACACACCGTAGATCCCCGCCTGTTTCAGGCGCTGACCCTCGGGGCTGTTACCGCTAATCTACTCGATCGACTTCGCATTTCCAAATCCGGGGATTTGAACCGCATCGCTCGAACTTGCGCCCGACATCGTCTACCCATTGTTAGTGGGCTTCAGAATCGGATTGGCTTTGCAGGCCGGCCGATTGTCGCTTCGCGACTCGTCCGTGTCCCTGCTGGCCGTGTTACTTTACCCGGTCCTAGCCACCGTGTCAACCAAGCGTTCTGGTCTTTCTGGTGTCTTCGGGGCGTCGGCCCGGTGTTGCGATACGGAACGTTACAGGAGCCCGTCGCGAGAAACCAAATCGAGTGACCGCGCCCACATCCACAGTGGACTCACAACAGCGTCCCCTGCGCCGGAAACGTGAGCCGAGCAGCGGTAATGCCCTCCAGGATCTGCTCCTCGTTGAGCTCCCGCTCCATGACCCGCGCATAGTTGCGGCCCTGGTTGTGGGTATTGCGCATCCGCACCACGTTCGGGAACCGCCCGACCGCGCGCATGTCCCCGAGGCCCGACAGGAAGACGAGCTGGATGCCGTTGGCCGCCGCCACCCGCCGCTGGAGGTCCAGGAAGGCCACGTAGTTCGCCGTACCGAGGGGATTGTCCATCGGCAGCACGCCCAGCCCCGGCACATCGCCCCCGCGGTTGGCCGCCCGCAGCCGGGCGAGCATGCAGAACAGCAGGAGACTGATCGTGACCTTCTCGCCGCCGGACCACTTGCTCATCAGCTCGACCGGCTGGCGGTCGTCCGTGATCTCGGTGGACGGCTTGAGCACGCGGGCCACGAAGTTGCCCCGCCCGACCACCACGGCGATCGCCTCCCAGGCCAGGGCCAGCCCGTCGGGGATGGCGTCGCCGCCGGCCACCAGCTTGTCGACGAGGCGCTCGACCCGGCTGCGCACGGTGGCGTCGCTCGTGTCGACGCTGGCCCGCGGGCCGACGTCGAGGAACCGCCGGTTGCGCAGGTGGTCGGCGAGGCCGGGCGGGAGCTGGGCGTGGTGCTGGGCCCGCTGCAGCGTCTTGAGCCCCTCCCGCACCTCCGCGCACAGCGCCGTCACCACCAGGTGCTTGTCCTTCTCGACGGCGTCGAGCTCGCCGGCGAGGCCGTGGCGGTACAGCTGCAGCTGCTCCACGAGGCGGGCGTCCACCGTGGACACCTCACCGCGGAAGCGACCCCGCACCTCCGGGCTGACGGCGGCGAAGCGCTCCTCGGCGGCCCACCGGTCGATGCGGTGTGCCTCGCCGCCGAGCTTGGCCCGCGCCCCCACGAGGGCCCGGTCCGCGGCCTGCAGGGCCCGCCGCGCGCCCCGGGTCGACTCGCGGGCCTCGTCCACGTCTCCGGCGAAGGCGGAACCGCCGACGTCCAGCGAGCCGATGTCCTCGGTCAGGTCGGTGACCAGCTCACGCAGGTCGTCGGCCCGGCGCAGGGCCGCCTCCCGAGCCTGCCCGCGCGCGACGACGCGATCGCGGGCGGCCCGCTCGGCCTCGCGCACCGCCCCGAGCCGTTCTTCGGCCTGCTGGGCGAGGCGCTCCGCGTCCCGCACCGCCCCGACCTCGTCGAGATCGAGGCCGACAAGAGGACACGCGTCGAGATGGCGCCGGGCCGCCGTCAGGGCGGCGCCGGCCAGGGTGGCGTCGCGCTGGGCGTCGAGGAAGGCGCGCTCGGATTCGTCGATTTCCCGTTGTACCGCTGCAGCGTCCACGAGCGACGTGCCGTCCAGCAGCGCCGTGGCCGAGGACCGCTCGGCCGGGTCGAAGCGCTGGATCTCCCGCTCCAGCGCGGCCAGGCTGCGCTCGATCTCGGCGATCGTGGCCTCCAGGGCCGAGGCCGAGGTCTGCCGGATGTACGCGTCGTTGGCCGCCTGGTAGGCGGTGGTGGCCTCGGCCAGGCTCGGCAGCGGGCCGGTCGGCGCCGCTTCGCCCGGTCTGGCTCGATGAAGCTTCGCGCTGGTCGACCCGGACCAGGCGGAGGCGATGCGCCGCAGCTCCTCGCACCGGGCCCGGTACTCGCGCAAGCGTTGGGCGTCGCGGTCGGCCTCGGTGCCGTGCCGGCTCGTGGCGGCCGCGGCGAGGCGCTCCTGGGTCTCAGCCTCGGCGAGCTGCTCCTGCAGGTCGGCCCGGCGGCCGGGCAGCTCGGCGAGGTCGTGGCGCAGCCGCTCGGCGCCGGGGGCGCGCTGCTCGAGGCCGGCGAGGGCGGCGATGCGGCCGGCCTGCCGGCGGCGCTGCTCGGCGAGGTCGCGCCGGTCCCGGTCGAGGGTGGCGGCCCGCCCGTCGAGCGCCTCGCGGGTCGCGTGCAGCTCGGCCAGGCGCTGCTCGGCCGCGGCCAGGGCGGTGGTGAGGCGCTCGTGCTCGGCGTCGAGGTGCTCGCGGTGGCCGGGCGGGCAGCGCTCGGCGAGGTCGAGCAGCCGGCCCTTGAGCCGCATGTCGCCGTCGCGGGTGTCGAGCAGCTCCTGCACCCGCCGGTTGCGCTCCGCGCGCCCGGCATCGCGCCGCTCGACTTCCCCGGCGGCGGCCGTCCGGTCGTACATCGCAACCGCCGGCGCCAGCACGAACCCATCCACCGGGCCGGACACGACCTCGCCCAACGCGGCGGCCGTCGCGACCGCCGGCGCCAGCACGAAGCGCAACGCGTCGGACGTCGCGACCGCCGGCGCCGGCACGAAGCCATCCACCGGACGGGACACGACCTCGCGCAACGCGGCGGTCGTGGCGACCTGGATGGCCGAGGTCGGGAAGAGCCGCCCCGCCTCGAGCACGGACCGGGCCCGATCCAGCAGCGCGGGGTCGTCGACGAGCAGCCCGCCCACGAGGTGCGGCGCGTGGGCGATGGCGGCGGGCCAGGCCTCGGGCGGTACCGAATCGGCAAGGAAGTGCCACCCGGTCGTGGCGGGAATCCGCTGCGCGGCCAGCGCGTCCGCGGCCCGCGCCAGGTCGAGCGCGGCCGGCAGCAGCCCCCGGGCGGCGGCGAGGGCCTGCAGGGCGCGGTCGTCCTCGGCATCGGCCACGGCGAGCTGGATTCGCTGCCGGTCCGCGGCGATGACGGCCTCGGTGAGCAGGTCGACGAGGAGCCGGTGCTCGCCGACCGGGTCGAGGCGGTCCTGCTCGGCGAGGACGGTCAGCCGCGGGTCCCCGCCGAGCGCGTCGAGCTCGGCGAGCAGCGGCGCGCGCTCGGCGTGCAGCACGGCCCGGTCGCGGGAGAGGTCGAGGAAGGCGCCCTGGGCGGCGGCCCGGTCGCGCTCGTACGCGGCCCGCTCCTCGGCCAGCCGGGCCGCCTCGGCCGGCAGCTCCTCCTCGAGCCGGCGGGCGGCCTTCGCGTCCGCGCGCCGGCTCGCGGCGAGCGCCGCCGCGGGGTCGCCGTCGGCGCCGGCCGCCGCGAGGTCGCGGTCGAAGGCGGCGAGCTGCTCGTCC
>NZ_JBFAZW010000237.1:0-3899 GCF_040682015.1 Dactylosporangium sp. NPDC051485 | reverse complement strand
GGCGGCGGGGCCGCCGGGAACGGCGCCGGGCGGGCCGGCATCGCGGCCAGCACGCTGCCCAGCGCCACCACCAGCTCGGGCTGCTCGATGAGGGTCGGCGCGACCCCGAGCCGCTGGTGCAGCAGGGTGCTGACCAGCGGGATCCGGCTCGACCCGCCGACCAGGAACAGCCCGCCGATCTGGTCGGAGCGCACGCCGGCGCGCTGCAGCGTGCTCGCCGTCAGGTCCACGGTGCGCTGCAGGTAGGAGCGGGACAGCTCCTCGAACTCGGGCCGGGTGACGTGCACGTCGGTCTCGAACAGCGGCAGGTGCACGCTCGCGGTCGAGCTGCGCGAGAGCTGCTCCTTGGCCGCGCGCACGTCCTCGCGCAGCAGGTGGTGGCGGCGCCGGTCGGCGTCGTCGGCCGGCTCGACGAGCTGCCGCCAGCGCTGCGGGTCGCCCGGCGCGATCGTCTTGCCGAGGTGGCCGATGATGGCCGCGTCCAGGTCGACGCCGCCGACGTCGGGCAGGCCGTCGCTGGCCAGCACGTCCCAGCCGCCGTCGGGCCGGCGGCGCAGCACGGTCGTGTCGAACGTGCCGCCGCCGAAGTCGTACACCACGAGGACCTGGCCCGGGAAGATGTTGCGCCCGAGGACCGTGGTGAAGTAGGCGGCCGCCGCGATCGGCTCGGGCACCAGGATCGGCGCCGGCATGCCCGCCCGCGCCGCCGCGTCGGCGAGGACCGAGCGGCGGTGCGTCGCCCAGTTCGCCGGGTAGGTCAGCACGGTGCGCACCGGCATGATGCCGAGCACCCGCGAGGCCTCGTCGGCGGTGCGCCGCAGCAGCGCCGCCAGCAGGTCGGAGACGGCATACTCCCGGCTGCCCAGCAGCACCGTGCCGTCGTCGACCCGGCGCTTCGGGTTGGGCTCATAACGGGACGGATCGAGCCGCGCGGAGCGCTCGGCATCCCTGCCGACGAGCAGGTGCCCGTCGACCTCGGCGTAGACCGACGACGGCAGCAGGAAGCTGGCGTCGAACAGCAGCGGCTGGCTTCGACCGTCGGCGGCGGTCAGTGCGGCGACCGTGTGCGTGGTGCCAAGGTCGACGCCCAGCTGCGACTCGATATGCCTCGTCACGCCGACACGGTAGCGCCTCTCATCAACGCCGGCCGTTCGCGCCCGCCTTTACCTCCTCTTCGATCCGAACGATGGGGGTGTCGACCAGGTGTTCGGCCAGGAACCAGGCCTCCAGTTCGCCGGTGCGGATGACCTCGGAGACCAGCATGTCGTTGCTGCCGTCGTCGCCGAGCTCCTCCACCCGGGCGGCGGCGTCGTGCGCGTCGGACAGGATCATCTCGTGGGCCTCCAGGAGGCGGGAGAGCATCGCCGGTACCTCCTCGGCCCCATCGGGCGGCCGGGGCACCCTGGTCAGCTCGGCCACGTGCCGCGGGTCCCCGACCGCGATCCCGCCGAGCGTCTGCACCCGCTCGGCCAGGGCGTCGACCAGCTCGAGCTGCTCGCCCGCGTGCTTGTCCAGCAGCAGGTGGAGCTGGTAAAAGGTCGGCCCCCGCATCAGCCAGTGGTGCTTCTTGTACAGCGCATAGAGGATCTGCGTGTCGGCGAGGACCTGGTTGAGGCGCTCGCAGGAGTACATCCGGGCATCGTGGGACAGCGCGACCGGGAACTGCCGGATCTGCCCGAACCGCTGGATCTCGTGGCCCTGCTGGTGCAGCCACGGCTGGCTGCCCTGCGTGTGCTTCTTCTTCGCTGGCATGCGCGGCCACTGCCCATCCGGCGCCGCTCGACCCTCACCCACGGCGGTGACTCGCGAACCGGGTCGCGCGCCGATGATCGGCTATGCTGTCCCGCCTGGCAGATGCCGCAGGAGCGCGCCCGCCATAGGGTGAACGGGATAGGTAAGCTGCGATCCCGACAAGGATTGAGCGGCTCGAGCTACGGGGGTGCCGGCCAGATGACTCAAGCGCCCGTCTCCGCACGCGGCGAGGAGTCACAGCCTCGGCTGCGGCGCCGCCCCGGGTACGTCGGCGGCGTGCACATCGGGCGGCTCGTCCTGATCGAGGCCGTGCTGGTGGTCATCGCGGCCATGCTGCCCCGCGGGCCGGTCGTCGCCGGGATCACCGCCTTCGCCGGCATCCTCGTCATCGTCGTGTTCCTGCTGCGCTCCCGCGGGCGGTGGTGGCTGGAGCGGCGCGCCCTGGTCCGCGAGCACAACCGGCGCCGCCGGGCCGGCCCCGATCCGACCCCGGAGCGGGACCGGCGGCTGGTGATGCTGCGCACGCTCGCCCCCGGGCTGCTCGTGCAGGACGTCGCCGGGGCCACCGCCGACGGGCCGAAGATCGGCGTGGGGTGCGACGCGGCCGGCTGGTTCGCCGCGGCGGTCCTCGGCGCCGAGACGTCCATGCGGGGCGATGCCGAGCCGGGGGTACCGCTGGATCTCCTCGCCCGCGTGCTGGACGAGGCCGAACACCCCGGCGCGGTCGTGCAGGTCACCACGGTGAGCGTCCCGGCGCCGTGGCAGCAGGTCGACGACGCCCAGTTCGCCGCCCGCTCCTACCGCGAGCTGCAGCAACTGCAGGCCGCTCCCCCGCTGCCGGCCGAGCGCACCACGTGGGTCGCCGTGCGGCTCGAGGCGCGCTCGCGGGCCGAGGCCGGCATGGCCGGCAGCTACGACGCCGAGCACGCGCCGGCGCTGGTCGGCTCGCTCATCCGCAAGGTCGGCCGGCTGCTGCGCGACGCGGGCCTCGAGCACCACATCCTCGACGCCGACCAGCTCACCGCCGCCCTGACCCGGGCCTGCGAGTTCGACCCGGCCGCGCCGGGCGACGGCTGGCGGCCGCGCGAGGAGTGGACCGCGTGGCGCTCCGGCGAGCTGTCGCACAACGGGCTGTGGCTCAAGACCTGGCCCCACCTTCCCGACACGGCGGCGCTGCTGGAGCGGCTCATCTCGATGCCGGCCGCGTCGTCGGCGTCCTCGCTCACGCTGACCCGGGACGGCTCGGGGCTGGCGCTGCGCTGCCTGCTGCGGGTCTCGGCGACCGCGAGCGACCTGGAGCCGTCGGTGCGGGCGTTCGAGGAGGCCGCGGCGGCCTCGAAGGCGGAGCTCGTGCGGCTCGATGGTGAGCACGGGCCGGCGGTGTACGCCTGCGCCCCGACCGGAGGCGGTGCCAAGTGACCCAGCCACCTCACGAGCCGCCCTACCAGGCCGAGCCGCCGCCGGATCAGGTCGGCTACTACCGCGGTCCGGCGCCCGGCCAGCAGAGTCAGTCCGGTCAGCCCGCCCAGCCGGGTCAGCCCGGTCAGCAGCCGCCGCACGGGGCGCCGGTCGCCGGGCGGGCCCAGGTCGGGCGCGCGCAGGTGGGTCCGCCGCCCGGGCAGCCCGGATTCGGGCAGCACGGCCCGGCGCCGACCGTGTACGGCGGCTCTGCCCAGGCCGCGCCGCCGCCGGCCCAGCCTCCGCCTTACCAGCCGGCGCCGACGGTGTACGGCGGTGCCGCCCAGGCGGCGCCGTCGCCAGGCCAGCCTCCGCCTTACCAGCCGGCGCCGACGGTGTACGGGGGTGCCGCGGAGGCCGCGCCGCCGCCCGCGCAGGCACAGGCCGCGTACCAGCCGCCCGCGCAGGCACAGGCCGCGCCGTACCAGCCGGCGGCCACCCAGCCGGCCCACGCCCAGCCCGTGCAGGCCCAGCCGGCACACGCGGTGCCGGGGCAGGCGGTGCGGGGGCACACGACGACGGAGGTGCGGCCGGCGGTCGCGCATCCGCAGTTCGACCTGGAGAGCTCGCTGTCGCGGACCGCGGCGCCCAGCCTGCCGTGGCAGCAGGCCGGGGGGCACGAGCAGCTGCGGCTCGCCTCCCGGATGTTCGCCACCACGGCATACGTCCACGGCGGTGAGCCGGCCCGC
>NZ_JBFAZW010000236.1:0-3991 GCF_040682015.1 Dactylosporangium sp. NPDC051485 | reverse complement strand
CCGCGCTGAGCGCCGCCGCCGGAGCACTGCGGGCCGGGGTGGCCGACACGCTGCTCGCCGGGCTGGCGCTGGCCGTCACCCGCCGCACCGGGCGCGACGGGCTGCTGGTCGAGCTCGAGGGGCACGGGCGCGAGGAGCACCTCGTGCCCGGGGCCGACCTCGCGCGGACCGTCGGCTGGTTCACCACCGAGTACCCGGTGCGCCTCACGCCCGGGGCCGGCGGGCCCACCGCCGCGCTCAAGCGGGTCAAGGAGCAGCTGCGCGCCGTGCCGGACGCAGGCGCGCTCTACGGGGTGCTGCGCCGCCTCGACCCGGCCGGGCGCGCCGCGCTGGCGGGCCGGCCCGAGCCGCAGGTCGTCGTCAACTACCTGGGGCGCTCGGAGACCGGGGCGGGCGGCGGGCTGGGCGGCGCGGCCGAGCCGGACATGCCGCTGGCCCGCGCACTGGAGATCAACGCGGCCGTGGTGGACGGGCGGCTGAGCGTCGCGCTGACGTACCCCTGCGGCGTCCTCGACGAGGAGACCGTGCGCGGGATCGCCGCCGACTGGTTCGCCGCCCTCGGCGAGCTGTCCGCCGTCGAGGCCGGGCTCACCCCGTCGGACCTGCTGCAGCCGGGGCTCGGGCAGGACGAGATCGAGGCGCTGGAGCGGCGGCCCGGCGGGCTGCAGGACGTGTGGCCGCTCACCCCGCTGCAGGAGGGCCTGGTGTTCCTGGCCGCGCTGGCCGAGGACGTCGACCCGTACGTGGTGCAGCAGGTCATCGAGCTCGACGGGCCGCTGGACGCCGGGCGGCTGCGGGACGCCGGGCGGGCGCTGCTCGACCGGCACGCCGCGCTGCGGGTCTGCTTCCCGGCCGGGCCCGGCGGCGTGCTGCGCCAAGCCGTGGCCGCAGCGGCCGAGCCGTCGTGGGACGAGGTCGACCTCACCGCGGCGCACGACCCGGAGGCCGAGTTCGAGCGGCTTGCCGCGGCCGACCGGGCGCGGCCGTTCGACCTGGACCGGCCGCCGCTGCTGCGGCTGACCCTGGTCCGGCTCCCGGACTCGCACCGGCTCGTGCTCACCAACCACCACGTGCTGCTCGACGGGTGGTCGACGCCGCTGGCCGTGCGGGACCTGTTCGACCTCTACGCCGGGCGGGACGCCGGCCGGCCGCGCGACTACCGCGACTACCTGCGCTGGCTGCTGCGGGCCGACCGGGGCGCGGCGGAGGCGGCCTGGCGGGCGGCGCTGGCCGGGCTGGAGCAGCCGACCCTCGTCGCGCCGGCGGCCGGGGCGGTGCTCGACGCGCGGCCCGGCAAGGCCGAGCGGGAGCTGCCGGCCGAGGTCACCGCGCGGCTGGCCGCGCTGGCCCGGGAGCGGCAGGTCACGCTCAACACCGTCGTGCAGGCCGCCTGGGCGGTGCTGCTGGTGCAGCTGACCGGGCGGACCGACGTCGTGTTCGGCACCACCGTGTCCGGGCGGCCGGCCGCGGTGCCCGGCGTCGAGGACATGGTCGGGTTCTGCATCAACACGCTGCCGGTCCGGGTGGCGCTCGACCCGGCGCAGCCGTGGACCGGACTGCTGGACCGGGTGCACGGCGCCGCGGCCGCGCTGCTGGAGCACCAGCACCTGCCGCTGGGCGACGTGCAGCGCCTCGCCGGTCTCGGCGAGCTGTTCGACACGCTCACCATCTTCGAGAGCTACCCGCTCGACGGCGACGGGCTGCGGGCCGCGACCGGGGCCGGCGGCCTGCGGATGACCGGCGTCACCGGCGACGACGCGCCGCACTACCCGCTCACCCTCGCCGTCGCGCCCGGGGAGCGGCTGCGGCTGGGCCTGGCCTACCGCGGCGACGTGTTCCCCGCCGAGTTCGCCGAGGAGCTCATCGACCGGTACGGCGCCCTCCTCGCCGAGCTGGCCCAGGCGCCCGAGCGGCCGGTCGGCCGCGCGCTGTCCGGCCACGCGGCGCCTGCGGACACGGCGCATCCGGTGCCGGCGACCACGCTGCCGGAGCTCTTCGCCGCGGCGGCGCGCCGGGACCCGGGCGCGGTCGCGGTCGTCGCCGAGGACGCGACGGTGACCTACGCCGAGCTCGACGTCCGGGTCGAGACGCTCGCCGCGCGGCTGCAGGAGCTGGGCGCCGGGCCGGAGACAGTCGTGGCCGTCGCGCTGCCGCGGTCGCTGGACCTCGTCGTCGCGCTGCACGCCGTGCACCGGGCCGGGGCGGCGTACCTGCCGCTGGACCCCGCGCTGCCCCGCGAGCGGACCGAGATGCTGGTGGCGGACGCGGGAGCGGTGGCGGTACTGACGCCGGAAAACGTGCACGAGCGCCCATCGCGGCCGTTGGCGGCGGTGCGGGTCGCTCCCGACGCCGCCGCGTACGTCATCTACACCTCCGGCTCCACCGGCCGGCCCAAGGGCGTCGTGGTGGCGCACCGCGCAATCGTCAACCGGCTGCTGTGGATGGGGCACGAGTACCCCCTCGCCGCGGGGGAGCGGGTCGCGCAGAAGACGCCGGCCGGCTTCGACGTGTCGGTCTGGGAGTTCTTCTGGCCGCTGCTGGCCGGGGCCACGCTCGTCGTCGCCCGGCCGGACGGGCACCGCGACCCGGCGTACCTCGCCGGGCTGATCCGCCGGGAACGGGTCACGACCGTCCACTTCGTCCCGTCGATGCTGCGCGCGTTCCTCGACGAGCCCTCGGCCGCGGGACTGCCGCTGCGCCGGGTCATCTGCAGCGGCGAGGCGCTCCCGGCCGAGCTGGCCCGCCGCTTCGCCACGGTCCTGCCCGGGGTCGAGCTGCACAACCTGTACGGCCCGACCGAGGCCGCGGTCGACGTCACGCACCACCCGGTCGATCCGGCGGCCGGCGGCCCGGTCCCGATCGGCCGTCCACTGTGGAACACCACCGCCGTGGTCCTCGACCCGTGGCTGCGGCCGGTGCCGCCCGGCGTCGTCGGCGAGCTCTACCTCGGCGGCGTGCAGCTGGCGCGCGGGTACCTGGGGCGGCCGGGGCTGACCGCCGAGCGGTTCGTGGCCGACCCGTTCGGCGCGCCCGGTGCGCGGCTGTACCGCACCGGCGACCTCGCGCGGGCCACCGCGGACGGCCGGCTGGAGTACGCCGGGCGCACCGACGACCAGGTGAAGATCCGCGGCCTGCGGGTCGAGCCGGGCGAGATCGAGGCCGCCCTGACCGCGCTGCCCGGCGTCGCCGCCGCGGCCGTCGTGGCCCGCGACGACGGCCCGGCCCGCCGCCTGGTCGCCTACCTGGTGGCCGGCGCCACGGCCCCCGAAGCGGCCCCGGCAGCGGATTCGGTCGCGGCCCCGGCCGATTCGGGCGCGGCGTCGATACACACGGCTCCGGTGCTAGCGGGCCCGGCGGCGGCGTCGACGGACCCGGCTGCGGTGGCGGCTGGCCCGGCTGCGGTGCCGGTGGACCCGGCCGCGGTGCTGGCCCGGACGCTGCCGGAGCACATGGTGCCGGCCGCGTTCGTCTGGCTGGACGCGCTGCCGCTGACCCCCAGCGGCAAGCTCGACCGCAAGGCCCTGCCCGCCCCCGACTTCGCCGCGAAGGCGGGCGGCGACGCGCCACGCACGCCGGCCGAGGAGGTCTTCGCCCGGCTCGTGGCCGAGGTGCTCGGCCTGCCGCGGGCCGGCGTGCGGGACGGGTTCTTCGCGCTCGGTGGGGACAGCATCCTCGCCCTGCGGCTCACCGCCCGGGCCCGCGAGGCCGGCTGGCGGATCACCGCCCGGGACGTCTTCGCCCGCCCGAGCGTCGAGGGCCTCGCCGCGGTCGCGGTGCCGGCCGGCGACGAGCGGCGCGACGCGTCCGCGGGCTGGGGCGACGTCCCGGCCACCCCGATCATGTGCGAGCCGGGCGCGGCCGACCCGCGGCTGAGCCAGTCGATGGTCCTGCCCGATCCCGGCCCCGCGCTGGCGGACCGGCTGCAGGCCCTGCTCGACCGGCACGACGTGCTGCGGGCCCGGTGGACCGGCGCCGGCCTGCACGTGCCGCC
>NZ_JBFAZW010000235.1:0-4105 GCF_040682015.1 Dactylosporangium sp. NPDC051485 | reverse complement strand
GTTTACACCCCTGCGGGCGACGATCAACCCGGATCTCGAACACGGCAACCCCTGATCAAGTCAGGTGTTGCAACGACCCCTTGAAACCGGGGGCGCCGCATAAGTCTGATAAGTCGTGCCGGCTCGGACGTATCGGTTCAAACAGCGCTACCGCCGTCTGCGGCCAACGCCATGCCCACCTCGCGCAGGACCGCCTGCCACTGGGCCTCGTCCTGCTTGGGCAGCAGGTCGTCCCACAGCGCGAGGCAGCTCCCCCGCAGCTGGCCCAGCCCCGCCGGCCGGGCCATCAGCCACATGTGCAGGTGCGACGCCCCGTCGCCGACCTTCATCACGTGCACGCGGCCGATGCCGCCCAGCCCCACGATCGCCCGCTCGACCCGCTGCACCATCGGCCCCAGCTCCGCGGCCCGCTCCGGCGGCAGGTCGTGCAGGTCGTGGTGGGCGATCGGGCACAGCAGCAGCGTCACCGGCACGGCGGTGGGGCCGCCGACGTGGCGCACCAGCCAGTGCTCGTCCCGCCAGACCAGGTCGCGGTCCGGGTCCTGGCAGGTCGAGCACGTGGCCGGGCCGTCCTCGCCGTCGCGCGGCGGCTCCGGCAGCACCGGATCCTCGAGGGGCTTCACCCGCAGGTCGCCCTCGAACGGGAAGATCTCCCAGCCGGGCATGCCGCCCTCGAACGCCACGCCCGGGCCGGCGACCGGCAGGTGCCGCAGGAATCGATCCATCATGCCGCCGCATTGTGCCAGCCGGGACGGCTACACGGGGACCGCCGGGCGCGGGGCCGGGGCCGGCGCCGGGGTAGCGGCGCGGCGGCCGTGCCACAGCACCCGGGCCAGCATCGGCGGGGCCATCAGCGACTGCGGCGGGCGGACCAGGTTGGTGACCTCCAGGAAGCGCCGGGCCACCGCCGCGTCCCGGCCGGTCGCCGCCTGCACCCGGGCCACGTACGCGTTGAGCAGGTCGGTCCGGCGGCTGCGCGGGCCCTGCACCTGCGGGTAGGCGAGGTCACCGCCGGCCGACATGTCCCAAGGCACGTCGATGATCCGGGCGGCCCGGGCGTAGAAGCGGGCCGGCAGGCCGTCCAGGCCGTCCCGCGCGGCCGCGCCGAGCTCCCGGGCCTGGGCGACGGCGACGGTCATGCCCTGGCCGTACGCCGGATTGAAGCTGCACAGCGCGTCCCCGACGGACACCAGCCGCTCGGGCCGCCGGATCAGCCGCTCGTAGCGGCGCCGGACGCTGCCCGGCAGGCGCAGCCGCACCGGGTCGCCCAGCGGCTCGGCGGCGCACAGCAGCCGGTGCAGCCGCGGGTCGGGCAGCTTGGCGGCGAAGGCCTGGTAGCCGTCGTGGTCGGTCGGCGGGGCCTGGCCGGCGCCGACGCCGAGCAGGGTGACCATCCACCGGTCACCGTCGGTGCCGAGGGCGATGCCGCCGTACGGGCGGGCCGGGCCGCCGGGCGCGTTGAGGATCGCGGCGAAGTCCTCCCGGCCGGGGACGCGGCGGTAGTCGCGGGAGACGTAGACGGTGCCGGCGTCGATGCGCTCCTCGGCGGGGCGCTCGAAGCCCAGCGCCTCCAGCCAGGAGGCGCCCCGGTTGCCGCGGCCGGTCGCGTCGACGACCAGGTCGGCGTGGACCTCACGGTCCGCGCCGCCGGCGACCGGGCGCACCGTCGCGCCGGTCACCCGCGTGCCGTCGTAGCGCAGGCCGGTGGCCTCGTGGCCGTCGAGGACGGTGACGCCGGGCAGGGCGGCGACCCGCTCGCGCAGGTACGACTCCAGCAGCGCCCGGCTCACGCACAGCCCGGCCAGGCCGGAGGCCGCGCGGGGCGCCGGGCGGTTCCCGAAGACCCACACGACGTCGCGCTGGATGTCCACGGGCACGGCGCCGCGGGCGGCCAGGTCGGCGACGAGGCCGGGGAAGAGCTCCTCCAGGACGGCCCGTCCGTGGGCGAGCAGGCCGTGCGCGTGCTCGGCCTGGGGCACGCCCCGGCGGTGGGCGGAGCCGTCGGGCAGGGTGTCGCGGTCGAAGACGGTGACGCGGCCGAACGTGTCGCGCAGCGCGCGGGCCGCGGTCAGCCCGGCGATGCTGGCGCCGAGGACGACGGCGTGGCGGTGGTTATCGGGCACGGTGAACACTCCGAGGACGTCGCGTGAAAGTTCAGGCGCATCGATCCTCGGCAACGACGACCGGAGTCACCGTCGGTAACGGGACAGTGTCGAGATTGCTTCGCCGCGGGCGATGGCCTCGTGGGCCCGCTGGCGCAGCTCCGGCGGGATGAGCTCGAGCAGCTGGCCCGGGCGCAGGGGCAGGTCGAGCAGGCTCAGCTTGACCCGGCTGCGGTGGGCGTGGTCGGTGGCCGACAGGCGGACCACCTCGGCGGCGCCGCGGCGCAGGGTCGCGCTCAGCTCGCCGCCGCGGTCGAGGGAGGCACTCGCGGTACCGTCGACGTCCACCGCGATCGGGGCGCTGTCCGCGGCCACGGCCAGGGTCACGGTGTCCCCGGCGCCGAGGACGACCGCCCGGGCGATGCCGGACATCGGGGCGACCGGCGTGATCACCAGCGCGTCCGAGGACGGGGAGAGGATCGGGCCTCCGGCCGCATAGCTGTACGCCGTGGAGCCCGTCGACGTCGCCACGACCACGGCGTCGGCGCGGTAGTAGCCGTACTGCACGCCGTTGACCCACAGGTCGACGGAGACGCCGCCGGTGCGGGCGGCCCGGGCGAGCACCACGTCGTTGAAGCCGAAGCGGGTCGACAGCTCGGCGCCCTTCGCGCTCGCCTCCAGGCAGGCATGCCGCTCGATGGTGAAGTCGCCCTCGGCGAGGCGGACCAGGGCGGCCGGCAGCTCGCCCGGCCCGATCTCGGCGAGGAAGCCGAGGTTGCCGTGGTTGACGCCGAGGATCGGCACCGGGCGCTCGGCGGTGAGCCGCATGGCGCCGAGCATCGTGCCGTCCCCGCCGAGCGCGATGAGCCCGTCGACCTCGCCCGCGAACGCGTGGTCCGGCACCGTGTGCACCTGCTCCGGCAGGCGCGTCCGGTCGCTGTCGCGGGCCAGGATGCGGACCGGGTGGTCGCGGGCGGCGGCGAGGATCGCCGCGACGGACTCGTGCACGGGCTTCACCGGGTGCAGAACCAAGCCGACCGAGCGCATGCCGCTATTCTCCCTCTCCTCGTATTCTCCCCTCTCCCCGCTATCGTGGCGCCATGGACAACGCCGACGAGTTCTGCCGGCTGGCCTGCCTGACGTACACCTCGCAGGACGGACCCCAGCGCTGGGAGGCCGCCCGCCGGCTGCTGCACGCCCGGCCGGACCTGACCCGGGAGCACATCTGGGCGGCGTCGGCGGCCGGCCGCGACGGCGACGCCGAGCGCCTCCTCGCCGCCGATCCGGGCCTCGCCACCCGCCCCGGAGGGCCGTTCGGGTGGCGGCCCCTGAGCTACCTGGCGTACTCCCGCGTCGGCGGCGACCGGCCGGTGGACCTCGCGCGGCGGCTCCTGGCGGCCGGCGCCGACCCGGACGAGGGGCAGCTGTTCGGCGGCCTGGTGCCGCCGTTCACCGCGCTGACCGGCCTGATCGGGCACGGTGAGCGGGGACCGGCCGACCAGCCGCGCCATCCCCGGTGGCGGGAGCTGGCCCGGCTGCTGCTGGCCGCCGGCGCCGACCCCAACGACGGCCAGGCCCTGTACAACACCATGTTCGCGCCCGACGACGAGCCCCTGCAGCTGCTCTTCGAGTTCGGCCTGGGCCGCCCGCACGACTCACCCTGGCGGCGCCGGCTGGGCGAGCGCCTGGCCACCCCGGAGCACATGCTGCGGACCCTGCTGCGCTGGGCGGTCGAGCACGACCAGCGCGATCGCGTGCGGCTCCTGGCGGAGCACGGCGTCGACGTGCGGTCCCCGTTCACCGGCGACGGGCCGGCCTGGGCCCCGGGCGACGGCTCGACGCCGGTCGCGCTCGCCCGGCTGTACGGCAACGAGTCCATCGTGGACGACCTGATCGCCCGCGGCGCCCCGCCACCGGCCCCCGACCCGGTGGCCGACCTGATCGCGGCCGCGTTCCGGGCCGACCCGGCCGCGGTGGCCGCCGTGCAGGCCCGCCACCCCGGC
>NZ_JBFAZW010000234.1:0-4314 GCF_040682015.1 Dactylosporangium sp. NPDC051485 | reverse complement strand
CGGCGGTGCCGGGCTCGGCGGTGCCGGGCTCGGCGGTGCCGGGCTCGGCGGTGCCGGGCTCGGCGGTGCCGGGCTCGGCGGTGCCGGGCTCGGCGGTGCCGGTGCGCAGTACGGTCAGGACGCGGCGCATGTCGGTCAACGCCTCGCGGCCCGTCGTGGCGATCGTCGTCAAGGCGCGGCGGGCCTCCTCGGCGGAGGGGTCCAGGGTGTAGCCGGCGCCGTCGGCCTGGACGATCATGACGCTCAGGCTGTGGGCGATGACGTCGTGCAGCTCGCGGGCGATCGCGGCCCGCTCGTCGGCCGCCGCCAGCCGGGTCAGGTGATCGCGCTCGCGCTCCAGGGTGGCGGCGCGCTCCTCCAGCGAGGCGATATACAGCCGGCGGGTCCGCACGCCGTAGGCCGTGAACCACACCGCGACCGTCACCGCGCCGGTGACCCACAGGACGGTCCAGAAGTTGCCGCTGTTGCGCTGCTCCGAGGCGGCGGCCAGCAGCACGCCCGCGCCGGCCCCCGCGCCCGCCAGGACGCCCCACAGCGGGCGGGGCCGGTACTTCACCACCGAATACATCGCCACGAGCACCGCCACGTCGAACATCCGCACGGCGCCGCGCATGGCCAGGTGGGTCAGGGCCAGGGCGTAGACCACGGCCAGGACCGGCAGCGAATGGCGGCGCCGCCACAGCAGCGCCACGGCCATCAGCGCGCCGGCGGCCAGCACCGGGGCCGGGGCCAGGGTGCGCTCCAGGTAGAGCAGCACCAGGACCCCGGCCACGACCCCCGCGTCGAACAGCCGTTCCGCCATGCCGCCAACCTTAGGCCGGGGGTACGACAAGATTGGCCGTTCGCGCCGCTCGCCGGGCCGGCAGCACGGCGGCCACGACGGCGGCGAGCGCGGCCAGCCCGACGAACAGGGCCAGTCGGTGGCGCTCACACCCATCCGGCTACTGAATGGCCCGGGCTAGTGCTGTCGGCGTAGTTGCCTAAGGTAGACGGTGGGTGTGACTCCGACGACGTCCTTGAAGTCGTTCAGCAGGTGCGTCTGGCTGCTGTAGCCCATGTCGGCAGCCACCCTGGCCCAATCGGGACGTGCTGTGTCGCCGGTCCTGCCGATCGCCCTCAACAGGCGTTGCCGTTTCAGGAGCCACTTGGGGCCGACTCCGACGTACTCGGTGAAGGCCGCCTGCAGGCTCCGCTCGCTGCGGAAGAGCTCTGCGGCGAGGGCGCTGACCGTGGTGGGGCCGTCCTCTCGCATCATGGCTGCCACGGCGTCCGCGATGAGCTCCAGGTGCTGGATGGGAGGCTGGGCTGGCCTTGAGCGCAGGAGACTGTCAAAGGCCTCCGCAATCTGCTCCTCGGGCCTTAGCAGCAGCTCACTGCAGAAGCGGGTGCCGGCGTCGGGGAACACAGTTGCCAGGTTGATGCGTCCGCCGCGCAGCTCGTTGATGCGTCCACCCCAGTACGGCGCGAAACCGCCGGGCTTGAAGGCGATGCCGGCGATGGCGCCGGCACCGGCCGTGTCGTAGCTGAGGGCGCCGTCGCTGATCCCGTGCACGAACCCGCCCTGTGCGGTGAAGAAGGCGTGCACCATCGGAGTCGGGAGCACTTCGGTCGGTCGGTAGGTCACGTTGTAGGGCAGCCGCCACCGCATGACCCAGTAGTGCGACACACACGCCGCCACGTCGGCGGCCGGCTCGAAACCGCGGACCGCGAAGTACCGGTCGAACATCTCCGGCTCCAGCAGCCCGGTCTGCAGCAAGACCCTGTTTCGGTCGGGCGAGCCTGCGGATTTCTGAGATATCTCGGCCACTCCCCCTTCCTACCGTAAAGGACACCATCCGACACGAGAGGACCACGATGAGCGACACCACCCCAACCCCGACACCCAGCCCTGCCATGCAGGCTCTGGACCGCCTGGTCGGCACCTGGCAACTCTCCGGTGACAGCACTGGCACCGTCACCTACGAGTGGATGGAAGGCGGCTTCTTCCTCCTTCAGCACGTCGACATGCACCTGTTCGGCAGCGACGTCAATGCGCTGGAGGTCATCGGTCATCTGCAGCCCTTCGGGGAGCCGCCGAGCCCCGAGGTCCGCTCGCGCGCCTACGACACCCGAGGCAACACACTCGACTACGTGTACGAGTTGGACGGGGACAGCCTGACCATCTGGGGCGGCGAGCCTGGGTCCTTGTCCTACTACAAGGGCACCTTCGTCGACGAGGACACCAACGTCGGACAGTGGACCTTCCCCGGCGGCGGCTACACCTCCACGATGCACAGGATCGCGCGATGAACACCACCACCAATAGCTTCCGACAGCCCGACTCGAAGGCGTGATCATCATGTCCACCTCTACCAGCCGCTTCACCATTGCCGCAGCGCCCGACCAAGGCCGCTCGAACCGCGTCCGCTTCTTGCTCGGCTGCGGTGCCGTCGCCGGTCCGTTGTTCCTCACGACGGTCCTCGTCCAGGAGGCCACCCGAGTCGGCTTCGACCCGTCCCGACACCCGCTCAGCGCCCTCAGCCTCGGCGACTTCGGCTGGATCCAGACCACGAACTTCGTCGTCACCGGGCTGCTCGCCGCGGCTGGCGCCGTTGGCGCGCGACGGGTGCTCGGCACCGGCCCCGCCCGGACCTGGGGGCCTCGCCTGCTCGGCGTGTTCGGCCTCGCCCTCGTCGCAGCCGCCGCCTTCGTCACCGACCCGGTGTCCGGCTTCCCCGCCGCCGGCACCGGCGCGGCGACGCCGTCCTGGCGGGGGCAGGCGCACAACACGGCGGCCCTTGTCTCCGGACTCGCGCTGGACGCCGCCAGCATCGTGTTCGCCCGGCGGTTCCTCAGCCGAGGCCAGCACGCGTGGGCGGCGTACAGCATCGCCGCCGTCGCCGCCGACCTCGCCGCCGCGGGAATCGCTGCAACGACCGGCGACTTCCGGTGGCTGCTTCTCGGCGGAGCGGTCACCTGGACCTGGGCCTCTGCCATCAGCCTAAAGCTCCTCCGCCAACACACCACCGGCCAGGACACCGGCCGCTCAGTTGATTGCGTATGAGGACCCATCGGAGCGGTTGTATGGCACATAGACCCTTTACCAACAGGCACTTAGGTTAGGCCGGGGGTACGACAAGATTGGCCGTTCGCGCCGCTCGCCGGGCCGGCAGCACGGCGGCCACGACGGCGGCGAGCGCGGCCAGCCCGACGAACAGGGCCAGGCGGGCCACCGGGACGTCGATCAAGACCGTGCCGCCCAGCGCCGCGGTGGTGGTCAGCCAGCCGTACGGCACCCCGAACGCCACCCCGCCCAGCGCCCCGGCCAGGGCCATGAGCAGCGCCTCGGTCAGCAGCGTGGCGCCGAGCTGCGCACGGGTCAGCCCGAGCGCCCGCACCAGGGCCGACTCCGGCGCCCGCTCCAGCACCGACAGCGACAGCGTGTTGCCGATGCCGATCACGGCGATGACCAGCGCGAAGCCGAGCAGGGCGGCGATCACGGCGACGAACTGGCCGATGGCCGCGTTGCGATCGTCGCGGACCTGGGCCAGGTCGGCGACCTGGACCAGCGGGCGGCCGGCCAACGCGGCGTCCAGCCGGTCCCGCGAGCCCCCGGACACCAGCACCATCGCGTCGTCGCGCTCTTGCGGGAAGAGGGCGTCGAAGTCGGCCGCGGTCACGAGCACGTCGCCGGCCAGGGACGAGCCCTGCGCGGTGGCGGCCACGGTCAGGCTCAGCCGGCGGGGGCCCGCGACGAGGTCGATGCGTCCCGACCGGGCCACCGCCGAGCCGGCTGCCACGACCGCGGCGCCGGGCCGCGGGGCGGGCAGGTCACCCGCGAGGGCCGCCGGGTCGAGGGTGCCGACCAGCACGTCGCCGGCCCGGCCCTGGCGCACGGGGACGACCACCGGGAAGCCCGCCGCGCGCAGCTCGCCGGCCACCTCGGCCGGCACCGACCGGCCCGCCACCGCCGGAGTGAGCAGGAAGTCGACCGGGAACGCGGCGTGCAGGCGGGCCTCGGCGGTGCGGCTGACGGTGGCCGCGACCGTGCCGCCGCCGGCCATCAGGGCCACCCCGATCAGGAGGGTCGCCGTCGTGGCCGCGGTCCGCGCCGGGTTGCGGGCCGCATTCGCCGTGGCCAGTTTCGCCGGTACCCCGAACAGC
The DNA here is from genome assembly GCF_040682015.1 of Dactylosporangium sp. NPDC051485. Lineage (NCBI taxonomy): Bacteria > Bacillati > Actinomycetota > Actinomycetes > Micromonosporales > Micromonosporaceae > Dactylosporangium > Dactylosporangium sp. NPDC051485. The sequence continues at coordinate 171 of NZ_JBFAZW010000234.1, read as the reverse complement.
CGCCCCGGCAGCCACCCCAACGCCCGCACCGCGGGCCCGACGAGCCGCGGCGCGAGCAGCAGCAGCGCCGCGAAGTTGCCGATCCCGCCGAGCATCACCAGCGTCATGCCGGCAAGCGGGCCGCCGGTCCGGCGCACCCCGGCCACGGTGAGCGCGGTGCCCGCGACCACC
>NZ_JBFAZW010000233.1:0-4350 GCF_040682015.1 Dactylosporangium sp. NPDC051485 | reverse complement strand
GACGACGCCGCCGGCGGGCCGCCGCGCCCCCCGCGGCCGGTGGGCGCGCTGCCGGGTCTGGGGGCCGGCCGGGCCGTCGAGGATCAGCTCACCGACCGCGAGGTCGTCCACGACGATCCCGGCCGCCTCGTCCCAGGCCCCGGCCGCGACCGCCCGGGCCACCGCGCCGTGCACGTCGCCGCGGCCGGCCAGCCAGCGGGCGGCCCGCAGCCCGGCCGCGCGGGCCTGCCCGGCCGGCAGGCCCAGCCGGTCGCGCAGGGTCTGGCCGAGCAGCGGGTGGACCCGGTACTGCGCCCGGGCCGCGTCGGCCACCTCCACGAACGCGCCGGTCCCGGCGAGCTCCTCGAGCAGGTCGGTCCCGCCGCCCTGCTCGCCGTCGCCGATCGCGGCGGCGAGGAGGTCCGCGGTGAACGTGTCGAGGAGGGCGGCGCTGCCCAGCAGGGAGCGCTGGCGCTGCGAGAGGCCGCCCAGGATCTCGCCGGAGACGTACTCCACGACGTGCTCGTGCCGCGCCAGCTCCGGGACGCCGGCGCGGGGCCGGCCCTCCATCGCCAGCGCGCACAGCCGGACGGGGGCGATCCAGCCCCGGGTCTGGCCCAGCACGTCGGCGAGGGCCTCCCCGGTCAGCTCGACGCCGTGCAGCGCGAACAGGGCCCGCACCCGCGTGGCGTCCAGCATCAGGTCGGCGCCGGCCAGCTCGCCGAGCTCCTCGGCGAGGCGGTAGCGGTGCAGCGGGAAGCGGGGCTTGTGCCGGCCGATCATCAGCAGGCGCAGGCAGCCGGCGTACCGCACCAGGTAGTCGATCTCGGCCAGCTGCTCCTCATCGAGCCAGGTCGCGCCGTCGAGGACGAGCAGCAGCGGCCGGTCCCACCCGGCCAGGGCGGCCGCCACGGCGATCGCGGCCCGGTGGTCGGCCGTGCCGGCGGCCGCCGCCTCGAGCAGCGCGGCCGGCAGCGCCACGCCGGCGCCGCGCAGCGCGGCCACCAGGTGCCGCCAGAGCCGGGCCGGCTGGTGGCGGTCGTCGCGGTCGAGCGTCAGCCAGGCCAGCGGATCGCCGGCCCCGGCGTCGGCCGCCCAGGCGGCGACGAGCTGGGTCTTGCCCGCCCCGGCCGGGCCGGTGAGCAGCGTGACCGGCAGGTCGGTCAGGCTCCAGAGCTCGTCGTGCAGCTCGGGCCGGGCCAGCGCCCGCGGCACGATCTCGGGTACGACGATCTTGGCGGGCAGCAGCGGCACCGGTCCCATGCGACCCCCTCGCCCTCGGCCGGAGCCATCTATGACATCACGTCGGGGCCCCCAGCGGGGAGGCCCGCAGCGTCGCCCAGACCACCTTGCCGTCCGCGGTCGGGGCGGTCCCCCACGCGACCGCCTCGCGCGCGACGATCCGCAGCCCGTTGCCCCGCAGCTCCAGCGGCGCGCCGGGGCGGCCCGGCCCGTCGATGACCCGGGGCGGCGTGGCCTCGCCGTCCTCGACCGCGAGGTGCAGCAGCTCGCCCCGGCGGGAGACGGTGACCGTGAGCGGCGTGCCGGCGTGCTCCACCGCGTTGGTCACCAGCTCCGAGACGATCATGCGGGCCGGGTGCAGGGCGGCGCGGAGGTCCCAGGCGAGCACGGTGTCGCCGACGAAGGTGCGGGCGTCCGACGAGGCGAGCACGGTCGCGGGCAGGTGCAGCGCCACGCGCCCCGGCGGCGGCAACCGCTCGCCCAGCGCCGCCCGGGCGAGGTCCGGCGTCTCGTAGGCCGGGATCCGCTCCTCCACACCGGCGGCGGCCAGCTCGCGGCGCTGCGCGGGCGAGGCGATCACCAGCAGCGGCACGGGCGGCCGGGCCGCGGCACTCTCCCGCTCGGCGAGATGGACCGCGCCGGCCAGCGCCCGGTCGGCGCCCTCGCACCCGGCGAGGTTGAGCAGCAGCGCCCGGGGATGCTCGGTCAGCCCCCTGCGGATCGCGGCGGTCAGGTCGATCCGCACGCGGCCGTCCCACGGACCGGCGAGCACGACCTCGACCGTCCCGAGGTCGACGTCGTCGCACAGCACCACCGATGGCTCGGCCACGGCATCCACTCTTCCCGCCGGCGTTTCGGGAGTATAAGAATTGCACACCTATTGTCGAAGGCTTGCCGTCATCCGTCAAAGACGGCGGGTCCGCACGAGCGACGGCACCGCGATCCCGCCGATGACGCCCACGGCGACGAGCAACTCCACCCAGCTGGTCGCCGCGCCGCCGGCCGGCAGGCCGATGACGTCGTTCCAGTAGTACTCCCGGACGAACCGCAGCGGCGTGGCGTAGTACGCCCGCTCGAAGAAGCTGCTGAGCACCGCGAACAGGCCCAGCACCACGACGAGCACCAGGGCCGTGACCCGGGCGCCGCGGCTGCGGGCCAGCCACGGGCGCAGGGCGGCGCCGACGAGCAGCCAGGCCGACAGGGTCAGGGCCAGCCCGAGCGTGAACGCGAGCCACCAGGTCAGCGCGCCGTCGGAGTAGGCAATGCCGGCCAGCGGGGAGACGTTCGGGTCGCGGCCGCCGACGAGGGTCCGGTGGTAGTAGGAGACCGGGCTCATCGTGGCGAGCATGAGCGCCGCGCCGGCCGCCGGCCACAGCGCGATCCACCAGCCGCGCGACCCGCCCACCGGCGCGTCCGCCGCCCGCCGGCGCCGGACCAGCAGCACGATCCCGCCCGCCGCGAGCAGACCGGCGACGACCGTGAAGAGCCAGCTCAGGGTGGTGGTGTACACCGATGACTCCGCCGCCAGGCGGTACCCGGTGCCGCCGGCGAAGGTGAACGCCGGGCGCTCGCTTCCGACGGAGAAGACCAGGTACAGGGCGAGGACCCCGCCCGCGGTGGCGAGCAGCGCGGGGCCGAGCGCGCGGTGCGCCGGTCCGGACGGGCGCCCGGTCACCGCGAGCAGCACGGTCATGCCCAGCAGGATGGCGACCGCCTTCGGCACGAGCGGGGAGAAGAACCCGGAGTGCAGCGGCGGGCGGGAGGGGTGGTCGCCGAACAGGATGCCGGCCAGGCCGAGCACCAGCACGGCGCCGCACGCGATGAGCAGCGCCTTGGTCTCGGTCCGGCTCGCCGCCGCCGCGGGCGGGGCCGGCGGCGGTGGCTCCGGCCGGTTGATCGGATGGGGACCGGCGAGCAGCTCCGGGGGGACCGTCGTGGTGGCGGCCGCGGACCCGGGGGCGGCCGTCGTGGACGCGGCGAACGGCACGACCGGTGTCGGCTGGGTCGGCGGCGACGAGACCGGCGCGGGCGAGTCGGGTGCCGGTGAGACCGGCGCGGAAGCGGGTGCCGGCGCGACCGGCGCGGGGGTTGGCGCCGGTGAGACGGGTGCCGGTGAGACCGTCGCGGGAGCGGGTGCCGGTGCGACCGGCGCCGCCGGGGCGGGGGCCGGCGACACCGGGGCGGGGGCCGGCGACACCGGGGCGGGGGCCGGGGACACCGGGGCGGGGGCCGGGGACCGGAGGACAGGCACCGGAGGTACCACCGCGGCATCCTCGGCGGCGGGAGGCAGGAGGCTGCCGAGGGCGACCACCAGCTCCGGCTGCTCCAGGACCACCGGCGGCACGCCCAGCGCCCGGTGCAGCAGGGTCTCGGCGAGCGGGACCCGGCTGCCGCCGCCGACCAGGAAGACGCCGGCCAGGCGGTCGGCGCTGACGCCGCTGGTGAACAGGGTCGCCGTGGTCAGCGTGACCGTGCGGTCCAGCCAGGGGCGGGCCAGGGCCTCGAACTCGTCGCGGGTCAGGTGCAGGTCGACGTCGAACAGCGGCACGGCGATGCCGCCGGAGGACGCCCGGCTCAGCAGTTCCTTGACCGAGCGCGCGTCGTCCCACAGCGCCTTGCGGTGGCGCCGGTCGGGCGGGCCCGCCGGGCTCTCCAGGCGGGCCCACAGCGCCGGGTCGCGCGTGGCCACCTGGGCGCCGACCCAGCCGACGATGGCCGCGTCGAGGTCCACCCCGCCGACGTCGTCGAGGCCCTGCGCGGCGGCCACCTCCCAGCCGGCGCCGGCCCGGCGGACCACGCTGATATCGAACGTGCCGCCGCCGAAGTCGTAGACGACGACCGCGTGGCCGTCGGGGACGTGGTGGCCGAGGACGGTGGTGAAGTACATGGCCGCGGCGACCGGCTCGGGCACGAGCGTCACGGCCGGCAGCCCGGCCCGGCCGGCCGCATCGAGCAGCAGCCCGCGCCGCTGCGGCCCCCAGCCGGCCGGGTGGGTCAGCACGGTGTCCTCCGGCGCCCGGCCCGCGGTCCGCGCCGCCTCCTCGCCGACCCGGCGCAGCACCGCCTCGACGGCGCCGGCGACCGGCACCTCCCGGCCGCCGAGCAGCAGCGCGCCCTCGTCGATGCGCC
>NZ_JBFAZW010000232.1:0-4358 GCF_040682015.1 Dactylosporangium sp. NPDC051485 | reverse complement strand
GTTTACCGCCTGCGGGGGCCGCCGGGTACGGGGCCCCCGCCGCCGCGTCGTTACCGTCAGCCCGCGGTGCGGGCATCGTGGCCGGCCGCGTCCACCGGCAGACCGGCTCCGGGCGCGGCACCGTAGTAGGCGGTGCGCATGATCTCGCGCAGGTCGGCCAGCATGGGCATGCGCGGGTTGGCCGGGGCGCACTGGTCGAGGTACGCGTTCATCGCCTGCTGCGGCAGCGCATCGAGGAACGCACGCTCGTCGACGCCGGCCGCCTGGAACGAGGGCTGGATGCCGACCTCGTCGCGCAGGCGTTCCACCGCCCGGGCGTAGGACTCCACGCCCTGCTCGGGGGTTTCGGCCGGCAGGCCGAGCATCCGCGCGATGTCCTGGAACCGCTGCGGGGCCACGTACCGCTCGTACTTCGGCCAGGCGTTGAGCTTCGCCGGCACCTTACCGTTGTGCCGGATGACGTGCGGCAACAGGATCGCGTTGGTGCGCCCGTGCGCGATGTGGAAGGTCGCCCCGAGGGTGTGCGCCAGGGCATGCACGATGCCGAGGAAGGCGTTGCCGAACGCCATGCCCGCGATCGAGCCGGCGTTGTGCATCTTCTCCCGGGCGACCGGGTCGGCCGCGCCCCGGTGCACCGCGGCCGGCAGGTTCTCGAACACCAGCCGGATCGCGTGCAGCGCGAGACCGTCGGTGTAGTCGCTGGCGTAGACCGACACGTAGGCCTCGGTGGCATGGGTGAGCGCGTCGAACCCGCTGTCAGCGGTGACATTCGGCGGCAGGTCGGCGGTGAGCACCGGGTCCACGATCGCGACGCTCGGGGTGAGCGCGTAGTCGGCGAGCGGATACTTCATGCCGGTGGCCGTGTCGGTGATGACCGCGAACGGGGTGATCTCCGCACCGGTGCCCGACGTCGTCGGGATGCAGACGAGGCGGGCCAGTCGCCCGAGCGCCGGGAAGGTGAACGCCCGCTTGCGGATGTCGAAGAACTTCTCCCGCATGTCGGCGAACTCGGTGTCGGGGTGCTCGTAGAGCAGCCACATGACCTTCGCGGCGTCCATCGGCGAGCCGCCGCCGAGCGCGATGATGGTGTCCGGCCGGAACTCCCGCATGAGCTCGGCGCCGCGTTCCACGGTGGCCATGGTCGGTTCGGGCTCGACGTTGTCGAGGATCTGCACCGTGACCGGGTTGGCGCCGTGGCGCAGGGCCTCGCGGATGCGGTCGACGTAACCCAGGCGGGTCATCGTCGGATCGGTGACGATGCTGACGCGGTGCACGTCGGGCATGTCGGCGAGGTACCGGATCGCGTTGGGCTCGAAGTAGATCTTCGGCGGCACCTTGAACCACTGCAGGTTGTTGTTGCGCCGGCCGACCCGCTTGATGTTGAGCAGGTTCGGCGCGGACACGTTGCCCGACACCGAGTTGCGCCCGTAACTGCCGCAACCGAGGGTGAGCGACGGGACGAACGCGTTGTACACGTCGCCGATGCCACCCTGCGACGACGGCGAGTTCCAGATGATCCGGACCGCCTTGACCTGCCGGCCGTACGCCTCGGCGACGGCCCCTTCGGCGGCGTGGATGACGGCGCTGTGGCCCAGCCCGTCGAGCTCCACCATCTGCTGGGCCAGGCGGAAGCCCTCCTCTCGGGAACCGGCGCGCAGCACGGCCAGCACCGGGCACAGCTTCTCGCGGGTCAGCGGCTCATGGGGCCCGACGCCCTCGACCGGCACCAGGATGACCGAGGTGTCGTCCGGCACCGCGAACCCGGCTGCGGCCGCGATCCAGGCCGCCGGACGGCCGACGACGTCGGCGTTGAGCCGCGACCCGTCACCGAAGACGAACCGCTCCAGCAGGCGCTTCTCCTCCGCCGTCGCCACGTGGGCGTGCAGCCGTTCGAACTGGGCGATCGCCTGGCCGGCGATCTCCTCGTCGAGGATGACGGCCTGCTCGGAGGCGCAGATCATGCCGTTGTCGAAGGTCTTCGACACCAGGATGTCGTGCACGGCGCGCTCCACGTCGGCGGTCCGGTCGATGAAGGCGGGCACGTTGCCTGGGCCGACGCCGAGCGCCGGCTTGCCGGCCGAGTAGGCCGCGCGGACCATCGCGCTACCGCCGGTGGCCAGGATGACGGCCACGCCGGGGTGGGCCATGAGCGCCTGCGTCGCCTCGATGGACGGCTCCTCGATCCACTGGATGCAGTGCCGCGGCGCACCGGCCGCCACGGCCGCGTCCCGGACGATGCGGGCCGCCTCGGCGCTGCAGCGCTGGGCTGACGGGTGGAAGGCGAACACCACCGGGTTGCGCGTCTTGAGCGCGATGAGCGCCTTGAACACGGTGGTGGACGTCGGGTTGGTCACCGGCGTCACGGCGCAGACGACGCCGACCGGCTCGGCGATCTCAACGATCCCGTTGATCTCGTCGCGGGCCACCACCCCTACGGTGCGCAGATTGGCCAGGCTGTGCGCGATGTGCTCGGAGGCGAAGACGTTCTTGACCGCCTTGTCCTCGAACACCCCGCGCCCGGTCTCCGTGACCGCGAGCTCGGCGAGATCGCCGTGCCGGCTGAGCGCGGCGACCGAGGCCTTCTTGACGATGTGGTCGATGCGCTGCTGGTCCAGCGCCGCGTAGTCGTCCAGCGCGCGCAGTCCCTGCCGCACGAGGCGATCGATCGACGCGGCGGCGTCCTCGACGGTCACGTCGAGCTCTGCGGGCGACGGGGCAAGGGTCCCGGTCACCGTCATCACATCCCTTCCGGGGGCCGGCACGGACCGGATCGGTCCATGTCGAATCCTTGCCGCGATCGGCGGCCGCGCCCAGTGCCCAGGGTCCCGGTCCGCAGTGCCCAAAGTCCCGGTCCCGGGCTGCCCCCTCGTGGCATCCGGCGCCTCCGTGGCCGGTTGGACCACGGCACAGGTCCGATCGGCATGTCCGCGGCGGGCCGTTGGACCCGCGGCGAGCCGCCTGAAGCCCTGTCTGCGGGTCCGCGCCGGCGCCTAGCGTTCGAGGTGCACCGGTAGGCAGCGACCACGGCGAGGAGGACCGGTCATGAACGGCACGGACGTGGTGGTGGGCATTGACGGCACGCCGGCCTGCGGCGCCACGCTGCAATGGGCCGCGGACGAGGCCGCGCGCAGCGACGCGCGGCTGCGGGTCGTGGTGGCGTTTCCCGGCGATGATCAGGACGACCGCAGCGCGGCGGTCGCGGCGGCGGAGGCCGCGGCCGCCGTGGTCCGCGGGTACCGGCCCGGGCTCGACGCGACCGGGTCCGCGGTGCCCGGCGACCCGGCCACGGTGCTGCAGGCCATGGCGGCCGATGCCGCGCTCGTCGTGGTCGGCAGCCGCGGGCATACCGCGCTGTCCGCCGCGCTCGGTAGCGGCAGCGGCACGCGGGTCGCCCTGCGCGCGCCCGGCTGCATCGCGGTCGTGCGTGGCCGAGCCGGCGCCGCCGGGCCGGTCGTCGTCGGCCTCGACGGCTCGCCCACCGACAACAGACTGCTGGCGACCGCGTTCGAGCACGCGGCCCGACGCGGCTGCGAGGTCGTCGCCGTCCGCGTGCTCAACCCACTGGCCGTACCGTGGGGTGGTGTCGGCATCGCGGCCATGATGCCCGGCCCGGTCTCCGATCGGGCTACCGTCCTGGCGGAGCTGACCGACGACGTGGGGCGCTGGCACGAGAAGTACCCCACCGTGCCCGCCACGGCCCGGGTTCCCATCGGCGAGCCGACCAGCGTCCTGCTCGACGCGTCCGGCGAGGCGCAGTTGCTGGTGCTCGGCGGCCGCGCGCACGGCCCGGCCGCCGCGCTGCTGGCCGGCTCCGTGGTGCAGCGGCTGCTGTTCCACGCGGAGTGCCCGCTGCTGATCGCGCACGGCGAGCGGGACGCCTGAGGTCCGGCGGCGTTGCCCGGCGCGGGCGAGCGGGACGGCTGAGGTCCGGCGGCGCCGCCCGGCGCGGTTGTCCGATGGCCGGGCGCCGATGGCGTGCGCGTGTTCGGCTCGTTGCGCCGTCGAGCACGCGCACGCAGGGCGAAGGTCCCGGCGGACAAGGGCGATTGTGCCCTGTGGGGCGTGGTGCGGCGCGGGGCATGCTGTTGGCAGCACAGCGACACGCCAATCGTAGCCCCAGGGAGGGCCCCATGAAGCGCAAGACCCTCGACGCCATCGTCGGCTTCGGCCTGGTCCTCCTGGCCGGGCTGCTGCTGGTCGCCGGTCTGGTCCTGACCAGCAACGCGAACTTCGCCAACAACTACGTCAAGAGCCAGCTCGGCGAGCAGCAGATCAGCTTCAAGACGGCGGACACGCTCACCGCCGAGGAGAAGCAGTCCGCGTGCCTGGTCAAGTACGCCGGCCAGCAGCTCACCACC
>NZ_JBFAZW010000231.1:0-4669 GCF_040682015.1 Dactylosporangium sp. NPDC051485 | reverse complement strand
GCGTCGTCGACCTGCCCGCCGACGCCGATGCCGGCACCTGGCGGCGCGTCCGCGCGGCGCTGGCCGCCGGGCCGGGCGAGAACCAGCTGGCCGTGCGCGCGGGTGGCGTGTTCGGCCGCCGCGTCGTGCCGGCCGGCGAACCGTGGGCACCCGGAGGCGCCGTGCACGTCACCGGCGCCGGGCCGGTGGACGACGTCGCCGCCCGGCTCGAGGCGGCCGGGGCGAGCCTCGTGCCCGAGCCGGACGCCGAGACCATCGTCCACGTCGGCCTCGCGGCCGAGCCGGCGCTGCTGGCCGACGGCGACGTGGAGGCCCTGATCGCGGTGCGGCTCGCCGAGGTCCGCGCCGTGGCCGACCGGGCCGAGCGGCAAGGGCGGCGCCTCGTCTTCGTCACCGCCGCGGCGGGGCTGTGGGGCGCGCCCGGGCAGGGCCCCGCGGCCGCGGCCGCCGCCTACACCGCGGCCCTGGCCGACCGGCTGCGGGCCCGGGGCCTGCCGGTGCTCGACGTGCCCTGGGGCGCCGCGCCCGAGGCCGCCGCCACCGTTGCGGACGAGCCGCCGGGCGCGTTCGCCGCCGCCCTCGCCGGGCTGAGCGCGGGGGAGCGGCACCGGGCGGCGCTCGCGGTCGTGGCCGAGCACGTGGCGGCCGTCCTCGGGCACCGCGACGGGCGGGCGATCGAGCCCGGGCGGGCCTTCAAGGACCTCGGCTTCGACTCGATGACCGCGGTCGAGCTGCGGCGGCGGCTCTCCGCGGCGACCGGGCTCGCGCTGCCCAACACGCTGGTCTTCGACCACCCGACGCCCGACGCGGTGGTCCGGATGCTGCTCGCCGAGGTGAGCGGGGAAGCCGCCACGGCCGTCGAGGCCGCCGCGCCGGTCGCCGGCGACCCCATCGCCATCATCGGCATGGCCTGCCGCTACCCGGGCGGCGTGACCGGCCCGGACGACCTCTGGGACCTGGTCGCCGCCGGGCGCGACGTGATCTCGCCGTTCCCCGTCAACCGCGGCTGGGACCTCGACGACCTGCGCGGGCGCTCGCAGTCGCAGGAGGGCGGCTTCCTGCACGACGCCGGGGAGTTCGACGCCGCCGCCTTCGGCATCTCGCCGCGCGAGGCCCTCGCCATGGACCCGCAGCAGCGGCTGGTGCTGGAGGCGGCCTGGGAGGTCCTCGAGCACGCCGGGATCGACCCGACCTCGGTGCGCGGCGGGCGGACCGGCGTGTTCGTCGGCGCCACCCAGCCCGACTACGTCGGCGGGGACGTGCCGGACGAGATCGAGGGGCACTACCTGACCGGCAATCTCACCAGCGTGGTGTCGGGGCGGGTGGCGTACGCCTTCGGCCTGGAAGGTCCGACCCTGACCGTCGACACCGCGTGCTCGTCCTCGCTCGTGGCGCTGCACCTCGCCGGCCAGGCGCTGCGGGCCGGCGAGTGCTCCCTCGCCATCGCCGGCGGCGTCACCGTGATGCCGACGCCGAAGGTGTTCGTGGAGTTCAGCCGCCAGGGCGGGCTGGCACCGGACGGGCGCTGCAAGTCCTTCGCCGACGGCGCCGACGGCACCAGCTGGTCCGAGGGCGCCGGCCTGGTCCTGCTGGAGCGCCTGTCGGACGCCCGCCGCAACGGCCGCCGCATCCTGGCCGTGGTCCGCGGGTCGGCGGTGAACTCCGACGGCGCCTCCAACGGCCTCACCGCCCCGAACGGCCCGTCGCAGCAGCGGGTGATCCGGGCCGCGCTGGCCGCCGCCGGGCTCGCACCGTCCGATGTGGACGCCGTCGAGGCCCACGGCACCGGTACCGCCCTCGGCGACCCGATCGAGGCCCAGGCGCTCCTCGCGACCTACGGGCAGGGCCGCGCGGAGCCGCTGTGGCTCGGCTCGATCAAGTCGAACATCGGCCACACCTCGGGCGCCGCCGGCGTCGCCGGGGTCATCAAGATGGTGCAGGCGATGCGGCACGGCGCCCTGCCCCGCACCCTGCACGCCGGCCGGCCGACGCCCGCCGTGGACTGGTCCGCCGGGGCCGTCGAGCTGCTGACCGATCCGCGCCCGTGGCCCGCGGCCGGCCGCCCGCGCCGGGCCGGCGTCTCCGCGTTCGGCGTCAGCGGCACGAACGCCCACGTGATCCTGGAGCAGGCCCCTCCGGCGCAACCAACACCCCCCGCGCCGGCGGTTCCGGTGGTGCCACTGCTGGTCTCGGCCCGCACCGACCGCGCGCTGTCCGCGCAGGTCGAGCGCCTCAAGGCGTCCCTCTCCGACGACGTGCCGCTGGCCGACGTGGCCTGGACCCTCGCCAGGGGCCGGGCGGCGCTGGATCGCCGGGCGGTCCTCCTCGGTGACGAAATGGTCGAAGGTGCGGTCCGGCCCGGTCGCCTGGGCTTCGTGTTCGGCGGCCAGGGCGCGCAGCGCCTGGGTATGGGCCGTGAACTGATCGAGACCTTCCCGGTGTTTGCGCAGGCGTGGTCACAGGTGTGTGCGGAGCTGGATCCGTCACTGCCGGAGGTGGTGTTCGGCGGCGACGAGGAGCGGTTGGCGAACACCTTCTACGCGCAGTGCGGCATTTTCGCGTTCGAGGTGGCGATGTTCCGGCTCCTCGAGTCGTGGGGTGTCCGGCCGGATGTGGTTGGTGGGCATTCGATTGGTGAGATCGCGGCCGCGCACGTTGCGGGGATTCTGTCGCTGAAGGACGCGTGTGCGCTGGTGTCGGCGCGGGGTCGGTTGATGGCTGCGCTGCCGCCGGGTGGGGTGATGGTGGCGGTTGCGGCGTCGGAGGACGTGGTGGCGCCGCTGTTGGACGGCGATGTTGGTCTCGCCGCGGTGAATGGTCCGGACGCCGTGGTGTTGTCCGGTGCCGCCGAGGCGGTGGATCGGGTGGTCGCGCAGTTGCATGTGCGGACCCGGAGGTTGCAGGTTTCGCATGCGTTTCATTCGGTGTTGATGGAGCCGATGCTGCCCGGGTTCGCCGAGGTGGTTTCCGAGCTGACGTTTTCTCAGCCGCAGATTCCGGTGGTTTCCGAGGAGTGGACTTCCGCCGGGTACTGGGTGCGGCATGTGCGGGACACGGTGCGGTTTGCCGAGAGCGTTGCGGCGATGGGGGCGGTCACGTTCCTGGAAGTGAGTCCCACGCCGGTGCTCACGCCCGTGGTGGACGAGTGCATCCCTGTGGTCCGTAAGGGGGTTGCGGAGCCACTCGGGGTGATGGAGGCCGTTGCGCGGCTTTGGACCCGCGGGGTTGGCGTTGAGTGGCCGCTCGCCGAGGGGCGGTGGGTGGATCTGCCGACGTACGCGTTTCAGCGCGAGCACTACTGGCTGACCGGCACCCGTCGTGGCGGCGAGCCGGACGCGGACACCGAGCGCTTCTGGGCGGCCGTCGAGGGCGAGGACCTCGACGCCCTGGCCGCCACCGTCGCCGGGGACGCGGGCGGGCAGGAGGCCCTGCGGGCCGCGCTGCCGCTGCTCGCCGGATGGCGGCGCGGCCACCGGACCCAGGCCGGGATCGACGCGCTGCGCTACCGGGTCGCGTGGCAACCGCGCGCCTTCGCCGGCGCCCCGACCGGCCGCTGGCTGATCGTGGCGCCCGCCGACGAGGCGTGGACGCCGGCCGTCGCCGAGGCGCTCGCCGGCGCCGAGGTCCGCACGTGCGTGGTCGGCCGGTCCGACCTCGACCGCGGGCGGCTGGCCGGGCTCCTGGACGACCCGGCCGGGCTGACCGGCGTGGTCTCCCTGCTCGCCCTCGACGAGCGGCCGCACCCGGACCACCCGGGGGCGAGCGCCGGGCTGGCCGGCACGGCGCTGCTCGTCCAGGCCCTCGGCGACCTCGGCGTCACCGCGCCCCTGTGGTGCCTCACGAGCGGCGCGGTGAGCCTGCCCGTCGACGGTCCGGCCGTCCGCCCGGTTCAGGCCCAGGCGTGGGGCCTGGGCCGCGTCGCCGCCCTGGAGCACCCCAACCGCTGGGGCGGCCTCGTCGACCTCCCGGACGAGCCCGACGCGACGTCCGTCGCCCTGCTCGGCGCCGTCATCGCCGACCCGGCGGCCGGCGGCGGCGAGGACCAGGTCGCCATCCGCGCCGCCGGCGCCTTCGTCCGCCGCCTGGTCCGCGCCACCGCGGGTGCGCCGACCGGCGGGGAGCCCTGGCGGGCCGGCCCCGGCACCGTCCTCGTCACCGGCGGCACCGGCGCGCTCGGGGCGACGCTGGCCCGCTGGCTGTCCGCCAACGGCGCCGAGCACCTGCTGCTCGCCGGCCGCCGCGGCCCGGACGCCCCCGGGCTGGCCGCGCTCGCCGAGGAACTGGCCGCGGCCGGCACCCGGGTCGAGGCGGTCGCCTGCGACGCCGGCGACCGCGAGGCGGTCCGGGCGCTGCTCGCCGGCATTCCGGCCGACCGGCCGCTGACCGCCGTGTTCCACCTGGCCGGCGTGGCCCACGACGATCCGGTCGACGCCATCACCGCCGCGCACCTGGAGAGCGTGCTGCGGCCCAAGGCGGCCGCCGCCGACCACCTGCACGAGCTGACCGCCGGCGCGCACCTCACCGCCTTCGTCCTGTTCTCCTCCAGCGCCGGGGTGTGGGGCAGCGGCAACCAGGGCGCGTACGCCGCCGCCGCTTCCTGCCCGCCATCGCCGTCGGCGCGCTGCTGTGGAGCCTCTACACGGTGGGCCTCGGCTACCTCGGCGGCAAC
>NZ_JBFAZW010000230.1:0-4672 GCF_040682015.1 Dactylosporangium sp. NPDC051485 | reverse complement strand
CGCCGTATCCCCTTATTCGAAATCTTCGTCATCCCTGTTGAGAAGAACCGTACGACCACGCCAGACACAACGAATCCCGAAAACGTGCCACTGCGGCACACCGGTCGCCTCAGCCGCGCGGCTGCGGCGTGAGCAGCGGCGGGGCCGACGGTGGGTGGAACGGCGGGGGGTTGTCCACGCCGGCCGCGCGGGCCAGCAGGGCCACCAGGCCGACCCGGGTGGCCACCACGACCATGGTGTGCGTGCGGTCCAGCGTCCGCCAGCGGTTCTGCTCAGGCGCCCAGAAGGTCTGCACGCCGACCCCCAGGCCGGCCCGCCCGGTCTGCACGGCCACCAGGCGGACCAGGCCCGGCTCGCTCACCTCGCGGAAGTACTTGCCCTCCAGCTGCGAGCCGGCGCCGACCGGCACCTCGGCCAGCAGCAGCACGCGGCGGCCGACCGGGATGGTGTCGATGACCTCGCTGCCCACCATGGAGGCGGCGAAGGCGGGCGCGGCCAGGTACGACACGCTGCGCGACAGGTTGATGTCGAACGCGGTCTTGATGCGCCGGGCGAAGTCCTCCTCGAAGAGGCGCAGCACGACCCGCAGCGTGACGTCGAGGCCGGCCCGCCGGGCCAGGTCGCGGCCCAGCAGCGCGGCCTCCAGGTTGGTGACGTCGGCGGTGGTGACCACGACCAGGCAGCGGGCGGTGGCCACGGAGGCGGCGCTCAGCGTGTCCGGGTTGGTGGCGTCGCCGATGATGACCGGCAGGCCGAGGTCCCGGCTGGCCTGTACGCCGCGGGCCCGCTCGTCGCGGTCCACGGCCACCACGTCGATGCCCTGGTCGTGCAGCTCGCGCACGACGCGGGTGCCGACGTTGCCCAGGCCGACCACCACGACGTGGCCGGCGATCGGCTCGGTGAGGCCGCCGGAGGCGATGGCCAGGCGAGCCTTGACCACGATGCCGACGACGGCGGCGGTGAGCGCCGGGATGATGGCCACGCCGGCCACCACCAGCACGATGTCGACCGCCTGGGCGGAGGTGGTGGCGTCGGGGTCGGGATTGGCCCCGCCCAGGGCCGTGAGCACGGCGAAGTACACCGCGCGCCAGATGCCGACGTGCCGGGCCACGGCCACCGCGACCGTGCCCAGGGCCAGGATGGCGAGCGAGCTGACCAGCACCCGGCGCAGCCCGCTGCCGCGCAGCAGGATCCGCGTGGCCCGCAGCGGGTGCCGGCGCTTGCGTTGCCCCCGTGCCGGCCCCGCGCGGCGGCCGTAGAGGCTGGCCAGGACCAGGTCGGCGCGGTCCGGGTCGGTCGGCAAGCTGTCTGCGTCGGCGGTGTTGGCCAGGCCGCACCGGATGTCGGCGGGGTTGGCCAGGGACCGGTCGATCGCCACGAGCTGCTGGCCGTCGGAGAGCCGGACGGTGGTCGGGCTGCTGTCGCCGAGCGCCGCGGCGACGAACGCGGGCGCGGCGATCTCGGAGGCCGACAGCACCGCGCAGTTGGAGAGCCGCTCCATGACGCCGGCGCCGAGGACGGTGTTGAACATGCGCAGGACCACCCGGATGGTCGGGTCGACCTCGCGGGCGATGAGGGCGGCGTCGACGTTGGCCACGTCGTCGGTGTCGACGAAGGCGATGGCGTCGGCGTCGCTCAGGTCGGCGGTCTCGAAGACGGCCTTGGTGAGCTTGCGGGCGGCGATGACGACCGGGCGCTCGTCGGGGTCGTCATCGGCGCGGATGTCGGCGATCTCGGGAGCCTGGTTGGCGGTGAGGTCCGGCACGATGACCGTGACCTGGGCACTGTACGTGTTGATCAGCTCGCCGACCAGTCGGCGGGCGAGCGCGTTGTCACCCCAGACGACGAACTTGCGCACGCCGCGATCGTATCGACACCGGGCTAGCTACAGGGTGGGGGAAAGCCGTCGAGGAGGTTCACGTCGTACAGCAGGATCGCGTATTTGCCGATGTCGTGCCGCTCGACCGGCGGGCCCCACACGTGTTCGGCCTGCTCCGGGGTGCCGTAGAACGGGCGGTCCTTCTCCAGGACGACGAACCGGGCGTTGTGCTGTTTCGCGTCGTACATCGCCCCCTTCGACTGCCAGCAGAAGGGCACGAGCCGGTCGCCGCCACCGGTCACCGGGGCCACGGTGACCGCGCGCTCGGTGGTCACCGTGATGTTGTTCGACGCCCAGTAGGCGCCCAGCCCGTACTCGAGGTTGCGCGAGCGCAGGTAGTCGGCCGCGACCTGGGCCTCCGCGGGGTCGGCGCGCGGCGGGGAGTAGATCACGAGCGTGAGCGTGAAGACGGCGAGGACCCCGGCCAGCACACCCCGGCCGATCTTGCGGCGCCCGGCGGTGGCGAGCCAGGGCCCGGCGAAGCGGGCGGCCAGAGCGGCGCTCATCGGGAGCACCGGGGCGATCTCGCGGGCGGCCATGAGGTCGACGGAGATGGTGGAGACGATCTCGGCGCCGAGGTCGCAGGCGATCGCCGCGATCATGATCGTGTCGACCCGGTCGGCGGTGCCGCGCACGGCCCGCACCAGGGTGACCGCGAACGCGGCCAGCGCGACCAGGAAGCCCACCAGGTGCAGGAGGGAGAGGAGGACCTCGAGGACCGGCGGGTGCCAGCCGGGGCGGTGGGTGCCGAAGATGACCCCGACCATGCGGGCCGTCATCCAGGCCCGGTGCGGCCAGTCGGCCAGCGGAGCCAGCTCGATCGGCGGGTGCGGGGACTGGAAGGCGCCGAGCGCGTCGAGCAGGTGGCGGAAGCCCCGGGAGATGGCCACCGAGACGGCCGCGGCGAGGATGAGGCTCGCCTCGAACCAGCGCTCGGCGCCGCGGGCGCGGATCGCCCGGTAGGCGCAGACGACGATCACGGGCACCGCGCCGACGAAGGTGACCAGGGGGTCGCCCATCGCGCCGAAGCCGAGCAGCGCGGCCAGCAGGACCGGCGTCCAGATCCGATGCTTCGAGCGATCCAGGACCAGCCAGGCGAGCAGCAGTGGTACCGCCGTCCCCGTGTGGTTGGGGGAGGAGAGCAGCGTCTGGTAGCCGGTGCCGGGCACGGGCAGCAGCAGGATGGCGACCGCCACGCCGATGCGCAGCCATGCCTCCAGGCCGGTGGCCCGCCCCTTGGCCAGCCATGCGGCGATGAAGAAGATCATCGTGTAGGTGATCGCCGCCGTCACGTGCACCTGGTCCGCGGTGACGCCGGTGATCCACTGCACGATGCCGTACTGCACGAGCTCGGTCGGGTAGAAGGACACGTCCGACAGCGCCCACCCCTTGAGCAGGGGGTTGCCGTGGAACATGTCCCAGGCCTGCAGCGCGTTGCTCGCCCCGTCGCCGTTGATCGGGAAGGCGCGGGCCATCCTGAGGTACGCCAGGAAGAGCCCAACGGCCGCCACCACGGACCCGACCCCGATCAACGCCTTCTGCCGCACCCCGGGAGAGTAGCCGATCAGGTGTATTCGTCGGCCAGCTCCCGATAGGCGGCGAGCACCACCTCCGTGCGCTCGACCAGATCGGGCTCCGGGCGGGAGCGCAGGGTGCCCAGCAGGGCGTCGGCCGCGCTGACCCGCATCCGGGCCCTTGTCTGGGCGTTGCGCTGGTCCAGGAAGTCCTGGCACAGCACCGCGAGCCGGCGCAGCTGGGCGGCCCGGCGGCGCACCTCCGCGTCGACCTGGGTCAGCCGGTGCGCGATCTCCGCCTGCCGGTCGGTCACCGCGCTGAAGAGCGTGCCGGCGCCGATCGGGTCGCCGACCGAGGCGCGAAGGTCGCGGTCGGCCGCCCGCAGCTCGCCGCGCTCGGCCAGGGCCTGGGCCAGCTCCCACAGCGCGCGCTCGAGCGTGTCGGTCGGGTCGTTCGGTTCGGCCAGCCGCTCCAGGGCCGGCCAGGTCAGCCGGATGCGGTCGGCGTTGGCCGCGGCGGCCTCGAACTCCGTGCGGTCGCGGGGGTCGGTGAGGTACCGCCGCATGGCCCGCCCCCGCCGGGTCGGCGCCGCCACCAGCAGGTAGCCGACCAGCAGGAACATCGTCGCCGCGACGACCGCCAGGAACGTGCGGATGACGGCCGGCGGGGCGAGCCAGTTGATCGCGAGCGCGACCCCGGCGGCCGTGGTGAGCCCGGCGGCATAGAGCGCGTGGACCCACTTGTCGACGGGCCAGAAAGGACCCGCGCCGGTACTGCGGGAGCCTCGCGGCGGCGTCTCGTCACCGACCGCGGCCAGGCTGCGCTCGACGGCGTTCCCGCCCTTGCGCAGCACCCCGACCCGAAGCCCCCGCAGGTACTCGATCACGTGACCGGCCCGGGCCGGCGGTGCCGGCGCCGGATCCGCGCCCCGACGCTGGCCAGGACCAGGGCGGCCAGGGCGCCGAAGACGCCCCACAGCGCGCCGCCGAGGACCACCGCGGCCGCGGCGGCCGGGATGGACAGCGGGCCGAGCAGCCCCGGCGGGTGCTGTGCCGGCGCCGCGGCCAGCGTGACGAGGGCCGCGGCGGCCAGTCCCAGCAGCGCGGAGTGCGGGTGCGGCACCAGGGTGGCGAGGGCCGCCGCGAGCCCCACGCCGAGCAGCGGGCCGAGCCACGGCAGGACCGTGAGCAGCCCGTTCTGGTTGTCGAAGCGGACGATCGCGCGGGTGTCGACGTTGCCGCCCTGGTCCCAGAAGATCGTGCCGTCCACGGACACCGT
>NZ_JBFAZW010000229.1:0-4878 GCF_040682015.1 Dactylosporangium sp. NPDC051485 | reverse complement strand
CACCGTTCGTGGTTCTCGTGTTCCTCCTCGTGGTGGCCGCCCTTCTTGTGTTTGGCGTGCGCGCCGGCCTTCGCCGCGTGTCCACCACCACTCATGACGGTCCTCCCCGAAGTTCGCGTCGGCGCCCTGTCGCGCCTTCAGGGATCACATCGGTCCGATCGCCCGACAGATCAGTTGCGGGCCGGTGCAGCGCGGTAGCTACTGAGTGCAGCTCCGCGGCGGGTGAGTCCGCGGGCGATCAGCCCGGTCCGTCCGGCCCGGTCTCGCCAAGACGCCACGGGGATGCCCCGCCGCTTGGAACACTGGACCGCGACATCGCGCCGCGAGGCCTCCGCCCGGCATTCGCTGCGGTCGAACCGCATTCCTGGACGACACCACATGTGTACACGTGCGGTGTCGACCGCGGTTCGCGCCTCATCGATACCGACGGGAGAGCCGGACGTTGGACACCCGGGCGGGCGAATCCGCATCAGCGTCGAGCGTGTCCGGGCGGCAATGGGTCGGCCTGGCCGTCCTCGCGGTCTGCGTCGCCCTGTTCGTCGCCGCCTCGGCGCGCTGGCAGCACCAGTTCGACCTGCGGATCTACCACGGCGCGGTCCGTTCCTGGGCGCACGGCGGTGACCTGTACGCCTACCGCCAACCGGAGACCGTGCGGGTATTCGGCTTCACCTATCCACCGTTCGCCGCGATCGCCATGCTGCCCATGACGATCGTGGCGTGGCCGGTCGCCGCTGTTGCCCTCGCGATCACGTCGGTGTCGGGAACGCTGCTGCTGCTCTGGCGACGGTTTCACCGGTGGGCACCGACGCTCGCCGGCGGGATTCTGCTCGCCGCGACCGAACCCTGGCGGGACACCCTCAGTCTCGGCCAGATCAACCTGGTGCTGCTCACGCTCGTCGCGGTCGACCTGCTGTACCTGGTCGGACGGCATCCCGCCGCCGGTATCCTCATCGGTGTCGCCGCCGGCATCAAGCTCACCCCGGCGGTGTTCATCGCATACCTGCTGCTCGCCAGGCGTTATCGGGCAGGGTTCATTGCCGCCGGTACGGCGTTGGCGACCGTCGGCCTCGGATGGCTGATCGCCCCGGGGTCATCCCGCGCGTACTGGACGTCGCTGGTCTGGCGGACCGGCCGGGTCGGCGAGATCTTCTCCGTGCCAAACCAGTCCCTCGACGGCGCATTGACCAGGATGCACGCGCCCGCGGCGGTGTGGCCCGCGCTCGTCGTGGTCATCCTGGCGGTCTGGGCCTACCGGGTGCGGCGGGCCGCCGCCGCCGACGACGCCTGGGCCGGCCTGGCGCTGACCGGTGTGGCGGTGTGCCTGATCAGCCCGATCAGCTGGGTGCACCACCTGGTCTGGCAGATTCCGGCGCTGCTCGTCCTCGTCGACCGGCGGGCCGATCGGCGCCACCGGTACTGGTACCTGCTGCTCGGCGCCGGCATCTACGGGTTGATGGCCACCAGGGTCCTCTGGCTGTTCAAGGACCCCGCCAACCCGCTCTACCTGCCGGGCGCGAACATGCACGTCATCACCGGCCTGGTGCTGCTGCTCACGGTACCGGTCACATCGCCGCCGCGCCCCACCACGGTGCTGCCGGCCCCGGCCACGCGGCCGTCGCTTGCCGAGACGGCATAGCCCGCCACCCTCGCAAAAGCCACCCGTCGAGGCCGACCCCGCTCAAAGCAGCCTGACCCCTCAAGGATTCACGCGGAGCTGCACTGAGGACCGGCGAGTGCGGCCACGATCCGGTCGACGCACTCGCGGGCCGCCGCCTGCGTGGCCGGCCCGGTCAGCCCGGCGACGTGCGGGGTCAGCAGCGCGCCGGGCACCCCGACCAACGGCGAGGAGAACCGGTCGTGCTCCCGCTCGAACACGTCGACCGCCGCGCCCGCCACCGGATGCCCCGGGTCGCGCAGGGCGTCGGCGAGGGCCTGCTCGTCCACCAGCCCACCCCGCGCCGCGTTCACGACGACCGCGCCGGGCCGCAGCAGCGCCAGCTCCGGGCGCCCGATGAGCGCCGGTCCGCCGGGCGTGTGGCGGGCGTGCACGGAGAGCACGTCGGTCTCGGGCAGGAGATCGTGCAGCGCCGGTACCTCCCGTGCCCCCACGGTCCCGGTGCCGTGCGCCCGCCACACCAGTACCCGCATCCCCAGCGCCGCCGCCCGTCGCGCGAGCGCCGCCCCGGTGTGCCCGTACCCCGCCAGCCCCAGCGTCAACTCCCCGAGCTCCCGGGCCCGCCCCGGCGGATGTCCGCGCCAGATGCCGGCGTGGCTGGCCCGGTCGTGCGGCACCAGGCCGCGCAGCACCGCCAGGATCTGCCCGAGGACGAACTCGGCCACGCCGACCGCGTTGGTCCCCGGCGTGTGGACGAGGCGCACGCCGTACCGTTGGGCGCTCTTCGTGTCGATATGGCCGATCCCGCTGCCGATCTGGCCGACCACGCGCAACGGCCGCCGCAGCCCGGGCGCGCAGGCGGCGTCGAAGAAGCCGGCCGGCAGCGGCACGTTGGCCCGCGACTTCACGGCGTCGTAGCCGATCGCGCCTTCCCGGACCGTTTCGACCAGCCGCCCGAGGTCGAAGATCGGCTCCCGGACCACCCGTAAGCCGTCCCGCGGCGCGGGCGTGACGCCGCTGCGGTGCAGGTTGAGGGTGACCTCGCATCCGGCGGCCCGGGCCCGCTCGATCTCGCCGTCGAGCAGGTCGTCGGGCGCCCCGTCCCAGATGAGCAACCGGTACGTGAACACGGGTGCACTTTCTCACGGCATTTCCAGTACCGTGCTGCGGTGGTGTTCTGGTGGGCGCTGGTCGGTGCGGTGGTGGCGACGGGCGCGGGCGCGGCCGTCGGAATCGGGGCGTACTGGCGGCAGCGGCGCATCCTGCGGCGCGGCGCCGTGCTCACCGCCGCGATCGTCGCGTCCGAGGTCGTCGGCCGCAAGGTCCGGCTGTCGCTGCGCTTCGAGGGCATCGAGGAGCACGTCCTGGAGTTCCTCGGCTACCGGCTGCGGCCCGAGGATGCCGCGGCGCTCGTGCCGGGCGTGCCGGTGCGGGCGTGGGTGCTACCGGCGGACCTGTCCGAGATCCGCCTCGCATACCCGGGCTCCGGCCGGATGCTGCCGTTCCAGCTCGCCCCCGAGGTCTCCGGTCACTACCCGGACGGCGGCCTCGACGGCCTCGGAAGCCTGCTGGACCACCGCTGAGGCGCGGCAGGTCCGCCGAGCCGCCCTATCCGGGCTGCTGGTCGTGGCCGGCGGCCGCTGGCACCTGATGATCGGCGCGGTGGGGTGCTGCCTTGCCGCCGCGGCGGGTGTACAGGGCGGCCGCGCCGGTGCCCAGGCACAGCGCGGCGGAGCTCAGGGCCAGGGACCAGTGCACGCCGATGGCCTGGCCCAGCACGCCGACCGTGACGCCGCTGCCCGCCCGCAGGCCGTTGGCCGAGACGTTGTAGACGCCGATGACCCGGCCTCGCTCCGCCGATGGGGCCAGGAGCTGGGTCACGGTCTGGCCGATGGACATCGCGGCCAGGTTGGCCACGCCGCCGATGAAGAGCACGACGATGGCCAGGGGGTAGTTGGCGGTCACGGCGAACGCGAGGCTGGACAGGCCGTAGATCAGGGTGGTGACCAGGGCGGCGCGGACGGTCGGGCGGATGCGGCCCGTGGCCTCCAGCAGGACGCCGCCGAGGACGCCGCCGGCGCCCGCGGCGAAGAGCAGGACGCCGTAGCTGCGCGTGCTGTCCCCGCCCAGGTCGTCGGCGAAGACCGGCATGACGGCCTGGAGCGCGGTACCGACGAAGAACGAGGCCAGGCCGGCGAGGATGATCATGCTGATCAAGGTGTGGTCGCCGGCCACGCGGCGCAGGACCTTGACCGTGTCGAACAGGCCCACGCGCTGGCCGCGGGGGCCGCTGTGGCGGGTGTGGCCGGTGAACCTGGTCCGGAACAGGAACAGCGTCAGCGGCAGGTAGAAGGCGATGTTCGTCAGGATGCCGGCCGTCGGGCCCAGCAGCGCCAGCAGGACGGAGCCGACGGCCGGGCCGAAGAGGACGCCCAGGCTGCGGAAGGTCGCGTTGAGCCGTACCGCCGAAGCCAGCTCCGCATCGCCGACGAAGTCGTGCAGCATCAGCTGCTCGCCCGGGCCCCACAGCGCGCCGGCCATGCCGTGCAGCACCAGCAGGACGCAGGCCTGCCAGATCTGCAGGGAGCCGGTGATGAACAGGATGCCCCAGATCAGCGAGACCAGCATGAACAGCGCCTGGGCGGCCTGGATGACCCGGCGGCAGTCGTAACGGTCGGCCAGGCCGCCGAACCACACCGACAGCAGCAGGAACGGCACCCAGTGGCTGATCACCTGGAAGCCGGCGAGGGCCTCGGAGTGGAACTTCTGCCACAACATCCAGTACGTGATCACGTGCTCGATGTTGTCGGCCATCATCGACAGGGCGGCGCCGAAGAGGTACGGCCGGCAGTCCCGGTTGCGCAGGGCGGCGAACTTGCGGGCGGCCGGGGCGGCGACGGTCATGGCGGACAGCCTGCTCCGGTCCTTACCTGTGGGCGGGGGCGCGGTGGGCCGGAGTGACCGGCGCCACCCACCGCAACCGACCTGTTTTCCGGGGGCCGGCGAGGTCGACAGGAATGCGTTTTCCCCGTGGCTCCCACGCTATCCGTGTAGCACCGTTTCGGTCATCTGGTCCAGCCATTGGGCGAGCTTGGCCCGGCTCCAGCCGCGCTGCTCGATCAGCAGCGCCACCGTGTGCCAGGTGACGATCGCCCACAGCGTGTCCGTGGCCCGGCCGACCGTCAGGCCGGGCCGCAGCCGCCCGTCGTCCGCCGCGGCCCGCACCAGCCGCTTGAGCGCGGCCCGCCGGCCCCGCTCGTGCC
>NZ_JBFAZW010000228.1:0-4903 GCF_040682015.1 Dactylosporangium sp. NPDC051485 | reverse complement strand
CCCGGGCCGCTCAGCGGGCCACGAGCGCCTCCCGGAGCCGGTCGGCGACGCCGCGCACGACCGAGCGGGGCCGCTGCTGCTCGCCGGCGAACGCCGAGACGGCGATGAGCGCGCCGGTCAGCGCCGGCACGGCCCACTGCGCCACCCGCTGGCGACGCTGTGCCGCGCGCACCGGCGCGGACGTGCCGGAGGCCGGCTCGGTCACCCCGACCGTCGGCAGGTCCTGCTGCAGCTGCTGCTCCGCCTGAAGCTGGTGGCCGACCCGGCGGCTGTAGGCGGTCGCCGCGAGCGCCGCCGCGGTGAGCGAGGCCTTTGCCGCGCTCACCGCCGCCACCCCGCGCTGCCCGACCACCCGGGACCGGTTGTCGGCCAGCAGCCCGGCGGCGCCGACCAGGTGGGTGCCGATCGCCGCGAGGTTGACCGGCGCCCAGCGGTCCCAGCCGGCGGACGAGATCTGCTGCCGCTCCCGCTGCTGCTGCGCCTGGGCCGCGGCGCCGTGCAGCCCGATCGCGCCCATCAGCGAGCCGCCGAACCAGGCGGCGAGGCCCGCGTCGTGCATCGAACGCAGTGCGGTGTTGCGCTCCGTCGTCATCATGGTGGATTCCTTCCCCGCAGGTGCCCGTGGTGCCCGTCAGCTACCCGTCCGGCCGCAACAAAAGCCGCCGGGCCGCCACAAAAAGCCGCCGGTCCCGCATCGAGCACCATCGGGGTGAAAAAACGGGAATCACGTGCCGCGGCGGGCATCTGACGGCCGGAGGTCACGCGGTGCGGGTCGGCCGGCCTCGCCGTGGTGACCGCCACCGACCGACCGCCGCGGCCGGCACGTGCCTGGCCGATGCGTGGCCGCGCCGGCTGCCCGCCCGGGTCGCGATGCGCCGCGGGCGCGATCAGGGCGGCGATCCTGCCGGGCGACCCCTGCGCCGCGGCCCGGAACCGGTGTGCTCAGCCGCGCAGCTCGTGGTAGCGCCGCAGCAGCAGGCCCTCCCGCAGCGCCCACGGGCAGACCTCCAGCGCGGGCAGGTCGAGCTCCTCCATGACGGTCAGCGCGGTCGCGGCGCCGGCCAGGAGCTGGCGGGCGCGGGCGGCGGCGACGCCGGGGAGAGCGGCCCGCCCGGCCGGGGTCATCGCGGCCAGGCGGGGCAGCCAGCGGCGCAGCCGCCGGCGCGAGAGCACGGTGTCCTCGCCGGTGACCCGGGCCAGCTGCTTGAACGTCTTGGAGGTGCCGAACACGCGGTGCGGGCCGCCGAGCCGCCCGGCGAGCGGGGTCACGGCGGTGCGCACGTGCCGGCGGACCCGGTCGACGGCGGCGCGCGGCGCGGGGTGCTCCGGCAGGTACCGCCGGGTGAGGAAACCCGCGCCGAGGGGCAGCGACACCGCCAGGTCCGGCCGCTCGCCGGCGCCGGCCGCGAGCTCCATCGACATGCCGCCGATGTCGAGCAACAGCAGCGGTTCGGGCCGCGGCAGCCAGCGGCGCACGGCCAGGTAGGTGAGCCGGGCCTCGTCCTCGCCGCTGAGCGAGCGCAGCTCGATGCCGGTCGCCTCGCGGACCCGGCGGCGGATCTCGGCGTTGTTGGTGGCGTCGCGGATCGTCGCGGTCGCCAGCGGGATGAGATCGGCGGCCGGGCGGCGGCGGTAGGCCTCGACGGTCCGGGACACCGCCGCCACGACGCGGTCCACGCCGTCAGGGCTCAGGGCGCCGTCGGGCGTCACCGAGTCGGCCAGGAGGGTGGGCGCCTTGAGGCGGAAGACCGGCTCCGGCGCGCGCCGGTGGTGAGCGTCGACAACCTGCAGGTGTGCGGAGTTGGAGCCGACGTCCAGGACGGCGAGCAGCACGGGCAACCTCCTTCAAAACCTCGACCATAGCCGAGGCAAGCAAGCCGGTTACCCGTGCTGTCGGGTTCGAAACAGGTGCGTGCTACCGCACGACGGCCCCCGAGGGGACCGGCGCGTAGCCGGCCGGGCTCGTCGTGAACGTGCCCCGGCCCTGGGTGCGGCTGCGCAGCCGCGTCGCGTAGCCGAACAGTTCGGCCAGCGGCACGACCGCGGTGACAACGACCGTGCCGGCCCGGGCGGTGGAGCCGGTGACCCGGCCGCGGCGCGCCGCGAGGTCGCCGAGGACGCCGCCGACCATGTCGTCGGGGACGGTCACGGTCGCCTCTACCACGGGCTCCAGCAGTACCATCTCGGACTCCTGGAACGCCTGCTGGAGCGCCTCCCGGCCGGCGAGCCGGAAGGCCAGCTCGGAGCTGTCCTTCTCGTGCATCCTGCCGTCGGTGAGCGTCACCCGCACGCCGGTGACCGGGTGGCCGCCGACCGGTCCGGCCGCGAGGGCGTCGCGGCAGCCGGCCTCGGCCGCCCGGACGAACTCCTTGGCCACGTGCCCGCCGACCACAGTGGACTCGAACACCAGCCCCTCACTGTCCACTGGGGACACGTCGATCTGGACGTGGGCGAAGAGGCCCTGGCCGCCGTTCTGGTGGACCAGGCGGAAGAGCAGCCCGCTGACGCCGCGCACGAGGGTCTCGCGGTAGGCGACCTGCGGGCGGCCGACGGCGACGGCCAGGCCGTTGCCGGTCTGGCGCAGCTTCTCCACCGCCACCTCCAGGTGCAGCTCGCCCATGCCGCTGAGCACGGTCTGGCCGGTCTCGGCGTCGCTGTGCACGACCAGCGACGGGTCCTCCTCGACCAGCCGGGCCAGGGCGACGGCCAGCTTGCCGGCGTCCGCCCGGTTGCGCGCCTCCACCGCCACGGAGACGACGGGCGTCGCCGTGGACGGCGGTTCGAGCACCACCGGGTGCCGCGGGTCGCACAGCGTCTCGCCGACGCGGGCGTGCTTGAGCCCGACGACGGCGACGATGTCACCCGCGACGGCCTCGGGCACGTCGGTGTGCCGGTCGGCCTGCACGTGCAGGATGCGCGAGACGCGCTCGGTCTCGCCCGCGTTGGGCTCGTACACCTCCGTGCCCTTGCGCAGCGCGCCCGAGTACATCCGCAGGAACGTCAGGCGCCCGGTCGCGGCCGCCTGCACCTTGAAGACCAAGGCGGCCAGCGGCGCGTCGGTGACCGGGGGCTTGTCCAGCGGCGAGGGCAGGTACGCCACCACCGCGTCGAGCAGCTCCTCGATGCCCTTGTCCCGGTACGCCGACCCGCCGAGCACCACCACGGCGGCACCGCTGAGCGTCAGCTCCCGCAGCGCCTTGCGCAGCGACGGTGTGGTGAGCGTGCCCGTCTCGACGTACTCCTCCAAGGCCCCGCTGTGCAGCTCGGCCACCTGCTCGACGAGGGACGCGGCGGGTTCGGCCGTCAGGTCGGCCATGCCCGCGAAGCCGGACTCGGCGCCGATCGGGGCCTGGATCGCGATCGGCGTCACGCCGAGCCGGTCGCGGATCGAGGCCACGGCGGCGGCGAAGTCCGCGCCCGCCCGGTCGAGCTTGTTGACGAAGGCGATCCGCGGCACGCCGTAGCGGTCCGCCTGCCGCCAGACCGACTCGCTCTGCGGCTCGACGCCGGCGACGCCGTCGAAGACGGCGACCGCGCCGTCGAGCACGCGCAGCGACCGCTCGACCTCGTCGGCGAAGTCGACGTGGCCGGGCGTGTCGATCAGGTTGACCCGGTGCCCGTCCCAGTCGACGCTGACCGCGGCGGCGAAGATGGTGATGCCGCGGTCGCGCTCCTGGGCGTCGAAGTCGGTGACGGTGGTGCCGTCGTGGACCTCGCCCTGCTTGTAGGTGGCGCCGGTGGCGAACAGGATCCGCTCGGTGGTCGTGGTCTTGCCCGCGTCCACGTGGGCGAGAATGCCGATGTTGCGGACGCGGTCGAGTTCCTTGCGCACTGTTGCCCCTCTGGGCTCGTCACGTGGACAGGACAGCGCGATTCGCCCCGCCGGGGCCTGGCTAGCCCAGCGCGGGACGCCCCAGTGCCGCCGCGCGAGCGGGCACCGGGAGGAACGAGGACACGCGGATCACCTCGTGCTGCGAGCGGGGAACGACGACAGCGGTGCGGTACTGCACGGCCGGCTCCCTCCACTCGAGTTGGTGTCTACGCCAACCCTAGCGTTGCCGTGCAACCCCTTATTCCGTACGACAGGGCGCCTCGGCCGAGCACGTGACGTCAGCCGAGATCGAGGGCCGCCAGGGTGGCCCGGGCAGCGCCCGTCACGGCGTCCTGGGCGGCGTCGGGCTCCGTCTCCCCGCCGTACGTGATGACCAGCACGACGTTGGCGCGCCGGGCCACGACCGCGACCACCGCCCGGTCGATGAGCGTGGTCGTGCCCTGCGGGTTGCCGGCCAGCCAGGCCGCGTCGCCGATGCCGTCGACCTTGTGCGCCGCCCCGCCGAGCGCGTCGGCCAGGTCCCGGGCCCGGTCGGCGGCGTCGGCGATGCTGCTGCCGAAGACGGCGTGCTCGGCCCGGGCGGTCACGGTGAGCGTGCCCTGCGGCACCGTGTACGCGCACGTCCGGTAGCGCGGGCCGTCCTCGGTGCGCTCGTGCCCCGTGACGCCCAGCCGCGCACCGAAGTCGCCGGCGAAGACCGCGCAGGCGTCCGGCGCCCGGCCGGCCACCGTCACGCCCGGCCACCAGGGCTGGTTCCACGGCGCGGCCGTGCCGGCCGCCAGCGGCACGGCGAAGACCAGGACGGCCAGGGTGGCCGCCAGCCGCAGCCGGGGGCCGGGCCGCCGGGCCCGGTACCCGCGCAGCGCCCCCGCCGGGTCCTCGTCCAGCGACGACGCGTCCGGCCCGCGGTCGGCCAGCTCGACCGTCCCGCCGCTCAGCGCGGCCACCGCCGCCCGCACCCGCTCGGCCGGCACCGACGGCGGCACCGGCACCACGAGGGGCCGGAAGCGGCGGGTCCAGCGGGTGCCGGCGGGGTCCCAGTCGTCGGCGTGCGGGCCGCGCGGATCCGCC
>NZ_JBFAZW010000227.1:0-5148 GCF_040682015.1 Dactylosporangium sp. NPDC051485 | reverse complement strand
GTGACCGCGGTCGGCTCCCGGGCCGTGTCGAGCATGGTGCTGTTCCGGCTGCGCCACATGCAGGCCGCGGCGGCCGCGGTGGCGGCGCCGGCCGAGCCGGTGCAGGCCGCGCCCGAGGACCTGGCCCAGCGGCCGGACGGGCCCGGCGGCCCGCCGTCGGGGGCGGCCGGGGCGGTCGCTCCGGGCAAGGCCCGGCGGCCGCTGTCGCACAGCCTGCCCCGGCTGCACGTCGGCTGGCACGAGGTGAGCGCGGCCGTGCTCGGGCAGGTGCGCGGCGGCACCGGGGCGACCGGGCTGATGCTCGGCGTGGACTACCAGCGCCAGCCGGTGCCGATCCGGATCTTCCGGCCCGAGGCGACCCGCGTGACGCTGGTCGGCGGGCTCTGGGCGCAGCGGATTCTGGTGTTCCGGGCGCTGGCGCTCGGTGCCCGGGTGATCGTGATGACCGGCGACCCGCGGCCGTGGCAGGGGCTCGGCGAGTGGGCGACCGGCATGAACGACCGCCTCGCGCTGTGGAACGACCCGCGCCCGCCGTCGGCCCCGGCCAGCGCCCGCCAGCCGCTGCTCATCGTCACCGACGTGAGCCAGGTCGGCTTCGGCGCCCGGCCGGATCTGGGGCCGTGGCAGACGCAGGTGACCGTGGTCCGCAAGCTCGGCGCCGAGCACGCGCACACGCTGCAGGGCTGCGACCTGGTGATGCTGCAGAAGCTGAGCCGGCAGGAGGCGGCCGTGGCCGGGTCGGCCCTGAACCTCACCGAGGGCGGCACGGGCCTGCTGCAGGAGATGACCCCCGAGATGCTGGCGCTCATGGGCGGCGGGGCCAACCGCTACGTGTGGCTCTCGCCGACGAGTGTCGAGCGGCAGTACCACGGGGAGCCCCAGCGCTGATCAGGACTCCTCGCGGGGCCGGTTCTTCTCGTGCAGCGCCGCCAGGACGAGCTCGTACATCGCGGCGAGGGCCTCGGCGGGAAGCTCGACGCCGTTGGTCCCGCCGGGGTTGATGCGCAGCGCGGCGCCGGGCGTGGAGTCCTGCGGCTCCGGCCAGGCGACCACGACGTCGACGAAGCGCACCGCGATCCAGTCCCGGTCGCCGACCTCGGCCTGCAGCTGCGCCTGCGACGAGAACGCGAAGATGACCGGGCCGCCGTCCACCCGCTCGGTGCGCCACCACGGGAACTGCGGGTCGGTGATGTCGCGCGAGACGCTCGGCAGGATGCGGTCGGTGCGCACGGCCGTCCAGTACTCGTCCGGGTCGGGCGCGTCAGACGGCGGGACGGCCGCGGCGATCTCCTCCTCGGTCGGCAGCGGCAGCAGCAGGTGGGCGTCGAGCAGCGCCCCCATGTAGGCGTCGCGGTCCCCGGCGGCCACCGCGCGGCGCAGCGCGTCGTCCAGCGGGGCCCACTCCGGCTCCCACGGCGGCAGCGTGCGCACCGCGTCCGGCGACAGGAACGCCTGCAGCGGCAGCCCCGGGTCGACGGCGATGCCCCAGCCGAGCCCGGCGACGGAGTGCACGACCTCGAACAGCGGCGCGCGGCGCACGGCCGGGATCTCCGGCGGCAGCGCCGCGCCCGAGGTCCACGCCAGCACGTAGGTCACGCCGCCGGCCTGGGAGGTGGCCAGGGTGACCGGCTCGCGGGCGGCGGCCGCGGCCGGGGTGATCGGGAGGTACAGCGCCTCCTCGGCCAGCGCCTTGCAGTAGGCCAGTTGGTCGCCCGCCGCGACCGCCGCGGCCATCGCCTCCTCGGCTTCGGTCGTGGGGCGCCAGTCGGCGAACCCGGGCAGCGTCACGCGATCACGCCCAGGTGCCGTCGTCGCTGACCCGGGCCGGCATCCGGCCGAGCACCAGCGTGGTGATGGCCTCCTCGATCGAGGCGCCGAGATACCAGTCGGCGGTGTGGTCCAGCACGAACACGCGGCCGTGCTCGTCCATCGCCAGCAGCCCGGCGTCGTCGCGCTCGGCGCCGATCGGGGTCAGCCGCGCGCCGATCAGCTCGCCGAGGTCGGCCAGGGTCGAGGCGGCGTGCAGGCCGCGCAGCGGGTCGAGCACGAAGCCGCAGCGGGCGATCTGCTCGCCGGCGCCGTCGGCGCGCACCGCCAGGCCGCCGAACTCGGCGAAGGCGGTCATGGCCGGCGGCACCACGGTGTGCTGGTGGCCGCTCGGAGATGCGTGCGAGGCCAGGGCGAGGGCCCACATCCGGGCCCGGGCCGGGTCGGTGCGTCCGGGGGTCCAGCCGGCCTCGCGCAGCGCCGCGTCCACTTCCACGGGGAGGTTCACTGCTCGCTCACCTCGATGCCCAGCCAGTCGAGCAGGGCGGCGCAGGTGCGGCACGGGCGGGCCGGGCGGCCGTGCATCGGGTCGCCCTCCTCGCGAATGTGCACGACCGACACGCGCGCCCCCCACAGCTCGGCGCGGGCCGCCGACGGGGTCAGCGGGGCGCCCATGCGCCGCTCGGCCTCGTGCAGCCGGTCGGAGACCAGCACGGTCTCGGCGCACGAGCCGGCGAAGCGCTCGCGCGACTCGACCGGCAGCTCGTGCAGGAACCGGCGGATCAGCGAGTGCAGCTCCGGCGCGGTGTCGCCGCGCACCGACGTGTGCTGGTAGATGCCATCGCCGACCAGCAGCGCCCCCGCGGTCATCGGCAGCTCGCGGCTCATGGCCGACAGCCTATCCGGCCATAGAATGCGAGGGCGTCACTGGATTCGAGCCGTTGTTTGGAGTCACCATTCGCACACTCCTTGTCTCACCGCAGCAGCGGGGCGCGTATGCCACCATCGGCGACGCGCTGGCCGCGGCCACCGACGACTCGGTGATCGCGGTGGCCCCGGGCACCTATGCGGAGGCCATCTTCGTCACCGGCAAGCGGCTGCGGCTGGTCGGCGCCGACCCGGCGGGCGGCCCGGTGACGCTGGACGCGACCGACATCCCGTACCCGGCCGTGAGCGCGCGCAACGCCACCCTCGCCATCGAGGGCTTCACGCTGCGCTCGGCCGACGCCGCGGTGGTCACCGCCCGCGGCACGCAGCTGTCGCTGTCGGGCTGCGACCTCGGCTCCCGCTTCGGCCCCGGCGTCGACCTGGCCGGCGGCTCGATCGAGATGCGCAAGTGCACGATCACCGGCGCACAGTTCGGCATCGTGGTCGAGGACGCCGCCGGGACCATCGAGGACTGCCAGATCAGCGAGATCGCCGAGGACGGCATCATCGTGCGCATCGGGGCCGACCCGCTCATCACCGCCACGACGGTGCGCGGCTGCGGGCGGCGCGGGGTGTACGTGTACCAGTTCGGCAAGCCCACCCTCGAAGGCTGCGAGGTGACCCAGACCGGCGACGCCGGCGTGATGATCGCCCACCAGAGCGCGCCCACGATCCGCCGGTGCAAGGTCCACGACACGCAGGGCGTCGGCATCTCCTTCGCCCGCGGCTGCGCCGGCCTGGTCGAGGAGTGCCAGATCGAGAACACCGGCGTGCCCGCCCTGGACATCGCCGAGGGCGCCACCCCGACGGTCATCGCCGCCCGCCCCGACGCGCCGCCCCTGACCATCGGCGACGCCAGCCCGGCCGGCGGCGGCGACGCGGCCGCGGTCGAGGCGCTGCTGGCCGACCTCGACACGATGGTCGGCCTGGCCGGCGTGAAGGACGAGGTCCGCGCCCTCATCGACGAGATCCAGGTCAACGAGTGGCGCCGCAGCGCCGGCCTCTCCGTCGGCGCGATGAGCCACCACCTCGTCTTCGCCGGCGCCCCCGGCACGGGCAAGACCACCGTGGCCCGCATCTACGGCAAGCTCCTGGCCGCCCTGGGCGTCCTGCCGAAGGGCGCGTTCAAGGAGGTCTCGCGGCGCGATCTCGTCGGGCAGTACCTCGGCCACACCGCCGAGAAGACCTCGGCCGCCTTCGAGGAGGCCCGCGGCGGCGTGCTCTTCATCGACGAGGCCTACACGCTGTCCCGCTCGATGGGCTCCGGCGGGGACTTCGGCCAGGAGTCGATCGACACGCTGGTCAAGCTCATGGAAGACCACCGCCACGAGATCGCGGTCATCGCCGCCGGCTACACGGCGGAGATGGACGAGTTCATCTCGGCCAACCCCGGCCTGGCGTCGCGCTTCACCAAGACCATCGTCTTCGAGAACTACACCCCCGAGGAACTCGTCCGGATCGTGCGCCGCATGTGCACCGCCGACGACTACCAGCTGGGCGACCAGGTCGAGCCCGCCCTGCTGCGCCACTTCGGGCAGGTCGAGCGCGACGCCAACTTCGGCAACGCCCGCGACGCCCGCAAGTTCTTCGAGAGCGTGCGCAAGGCCCAGGCCCAGCGGCTGCGCATCCTGGGCCGCCGCCCGACCCTGGACGAGCTGCGCATCCTGGAGCTGGCCGACCTGGAGGCGGTCGTCGCATGACATCTCCTTCCCCCTCCGCCGAGGAGTTCCGCGCCACCTGGTCGCAGACCTGGAAGACCCACCTCAAGCCCTACCTGGCCGCCAACATCGTGGTCGCCCTGCTGAGCTGGATGATCGGCTACGTCATCGGCGGTTACGTGATGTCGGTGGTACTGCCCGTGCTCCTCGTCGGCGGCATGGTCCTGCTGCACCGGGTCGCCAGCCGCGGCCACGGCCTGCGCCTGTCCCCCACCGGCGTGGAGTTCCTCCGCCGCGACGGCAAGATCGCCCGCATGCGCTGGCCCGACATCGGCGGCGTGGTCCTCATCAACCGCCGCACCAGCGCCGTGATCGCCCCGTGGGGCCCGGGCCGCGCGGCGGCCCAGCTCGGCGCGGACATGTTCGCGGACGCGAACAGCGGGCCGGGCATCACGGGCGTCGGCGAGCTGCTGAGCCAGTCGCAGGCCGCCCAGCAGCGCCAGGCCGGCCCGGAGTGGGTGCCGCTGGCCGAGCCGCAGGCGCTGAACATGAGCCTGGCGATGATCGACCGCGACTGGCCGAAGGGCCCGATCGGCGCCTGGTTCCGCCGCTACCGCCCAGACCTGCTGCCCTGACCCGGGCATGCGCGAATCAGAACTTCTACGCGGTGCTCCGCCGCGTCTAGACCCGTCTTTCGCACATGCAGGACTCGACGTTCGTAGGCTGTTGGCTCAGTTGAATGGGAGGGCCACGTCACAGACCAGATCGCTGGGCGTGGCCGTGTCGGGGTCGGTGG
>NZ_JBFAZW010000226.1:0-5230 GCF_040682015.1 Dactylosporangium sp. NPDC051485 | reverse complement strand
AATAGATTGTCTCTGCTCCCAAACCCCGCGTTTTTGTCACACCCCCAGGGGTAAAATCTATCCTTATTACTCCCTAAATGTCGGGGCGCGCCAGCGCCCGACTTTTCGGACTTATCGCCGATGCGTCAGCCGAAGAGCACCTTCTCGGCCGCGGTCCACATGGCCACCAGGTCGGTGCCCGAGGGGTCGCGCAGCCATTGCAGCTGCAGGCCGTCCATGGTGGCCACGATCTGGCGGGCGAGCGTCTCCGGCCGCGGGCTCACCCCCTTGGCCAGCGTGGCCAGCGCGTCCAGCACGCCCTGCTGACGCGCCGCGAAGTACGCGTGCGCCGGGTGGTCCGGGGCGAGCGACTCCGCCGCCAGCACTGCGAACAGGCGCACGATCTCCGGCTGGGTGGCGTTGCGGCGCACCAGGGCGGCGCACAGCTCCCGCAGCCCCTCCGGCGGCGGGTCGCCCAGTGCCCGCCGGTCCTCCGCGTCCCGGTGCTCCAGCACGGCGACCAGCAGGCCGTCCTTCGAGCCGACGTGGTGCAGCAGGCCCGGCACGGTCAGGCCGCAGTCGTCCGCGACGTCCTGCATGGACAGGCCCCAGAAGCCGCGCTCGGCGACCAGGGCCGTGGCGGACTCGATGATCTGCCGGCGGCGCTGCTCGGCGGGCAGTCGCGCGCGATCCCCTCGTGCCACCCGTGCCGCCTCCTCTTGTCGGCGCAACCCTGCGGGTCTACGTTACGCGTGACTTACTACTTATTAAGTACTCAGTAAGGGGCGTCGCGATGGAGATCGAGGAGCAGGCCGCGCTGACCAGCGGCGCCGACTTCTGGCACACCCGGGCGGTGGCCGGCGTGCCGGCGGTGATGGTCACCGACGGGCCGCACGGCGTGCGCAAGCAGGTCGTCGGCGAGGGGCTGCTGGCCAGCGAGCCGTCGACGTGCTTCCCGCCGGCCGTGGCCATGGGCTGCACGTGGGACCCCGAACTGGTCCGCCGGGTCGGCGCGGCGCTGGGCGACGAGTGCCTCGCCAAGGACGTCGCCGTGCTGCTCGGGCCGGGGATCAACCTCAAGCGCACCCCGCTGGGCGGGCGCAACTTCGAGTACTTCAGCGAGGACCCGATCCTCACCGGCACCCTGGGCGCCGAGTGGGTCGCGGGCCTGCAGAGCCGCGGCGTCGGCGCGTCGCTCAAGCACTTCGCGATCAACAGCCAGGAGACCGACCGCATGCGGGTCAGCGCCGACGTGGACGAGCGCACGCTGCGGGAGCTGTACCTGCGGGCCTTCCAGCGAGTGATCCAGCGGGCCCGGCCGTGGACGGTCATGTGCTCCTACAACCGGATCAACGGCGTCTACGCGAGCCAGCACCGGTGGCTGCTCACCGACGTGCTGCGCGGCGAATGGGGATACGAGGGCGTGCTCGTCTCCGACTGGGGCGCCGTGGTCGACCGGGTGGAGGCGGTGCGGGCCGGCCTCGACCTGACCATGCCCGGCCCGGACGAGCCCGGCGACCGGGCGCTGGCCGACGCCGTGCGCGGTGGGTCGCTGCCCGCGGCGGCGCTGCAGACCGCTTCGGATCGGGTGGCCGCCCTGGTACGCCGGGCAGTCGCCGCGGCGACGCCGGGCGCCACGTTCGACGCCGCGGCCCATCACGCCCTCGCCCGCGAGGTCGCCGGACGGGCGATCGTGCTGCTCAAGAACGACGGCGGACTGCTGCCCCTCTCCGCCGGCGAGGCGAGCATCGCGGTCGTCGGCGAGCAGGCGCGCTCCCCGCGGTACCAGGGCGGCGGCTCCTCGCTCGTCAACCCGACGAAGCTGGACAACGCGCTCGACGAGATCGCCGCCCTGACCCGCGGCGAGGTGCGCTTCGCGGAGGGCTACGACGACCCCGCCGCGGCCGCCGCGCTGGCCGCCGAGTGCTCGGTGGCGATCGTCTTCGCGGGCTCCGAGGAAGAGACCGAGGGCTCGGACCGCACGGGCCTGGAGCTGCCGGCCGCGCACCTCGCGCTGATCGAGCGGGTCACGGCGGCCAACCCGCGCACCGTGGTCGTGCTCTCCAACGGCGCCGTGGTGCGCACGTCGCCGTGGGACGCGGCCGTGCCCGCGCTGGTCGAGGGCTGGCTGCTCGGCCAGGCCGGCGGCGGGGCGGTCGCCGACGTGCTCTTCGGCGTGGTGAACCCGTCCGGCCGGCTCACCGAGACCATCCCGCTGCGGCTGGCCGACCACCCGTCGCACCTGGACTTCCCGGGCGAGCAGGGCCACGTGCGCTACGGCGAGGGCATCCACGTGGGGTACCGCGGCTTCGACGCCCGCGAGCAGGAGGTGGCCTACCCGTTCGGGTTCGGGCTGTCGTACACCACGTTCGAGTACTCCGGCCTGACGGTGTCCACGGTGGACGGTGGCCTGGAGGTGCGCCTCACCGTGGCCAACACCGGCCCCCGCGACGGCCGCGAGGTCGTGCAGGTCTACACCTCGCTGGCCGGCTCCCGGGTGCGCCGCGCGCCCCGCGAGCTCAAGGCCTTCGCCACCGTGCCGCTCGCCGCGGGGGAGTCGGCCGAGGTGGTACTGCGCGTCGAGGCGGCCGACCTGGCGTACTGGGACATCGAACTCGGCCGCTGGGTGGTGGAGGCCGGCGAGTACACCGTCGCGGTCGGCGCCTCCTCGCGCGACCTGCGGCTGCACGCGACGGCCGCGGTGGCCGGCGACGACGAGCGGCGCCCGCTGACCGCCGCGTCGACGATCGCGGAGTGGTTCGCCGACCCGCGCGGCGCGCAGGCGCTCACCGAGGCCTTCGCCGCGATGGCCGCGGCCGGCGGTGGTGCGATGGCCCCGTCCGCCGCCGACCCGGCGATGTTCGCCTTCCTGGCGAGCATGCCGCTGGAGCGGGTGGTCGCCTTCGCCGGCGACGCCTTCAGCCCCGGCCTGCTCGCCGCGACCCTCAAGGCCGCGAACTGAAGCGCGCCGTGTAGCGGTTCTGCCGGGGCGTCCTCGCCGCGACCGTCAAGGCCGCGAACTGAAGCGCGCCGTGTAGCGGTTCTGCCGGGGCGTCCTCGCCGCGACCCTCAAGGCCGCGAACTGAAGCGCGCCACGTAACGCTTCTGCCAGGGCGTCTCGACGGCGTGCCGGTGGTAGTGGCGGCGCACATACGCGACCGCCTCGCCCGCCGGCACGCCGTCGAGGATCGCGATGCAGGCCAGGGCCGTGCCCGTGCGGCCACGGCCCCCGCCGCAGGCCACCTCGACCCGCTCGTCCCCGGCCCGTCGCAGCGCCTCGGCGAACGCGGCCGCGGCGGCCTCCTTGTCGGCCGGCAGCCGGAAGTCCGGCCAGCGCAGCCAGGTGTACGGCCACCCGGGATCGGGCGGCGCCGAGCCAAGCAGGTACAACCCGAACTGTGGATCGCCCGTCGCGGGTGAACGGCGCAGCCCGCGACCGCGGATCAGCCGGCCCGACGGCAGGCGCAGAACGCCCTCGTCCTCGGTGTTCCACATCGGCTCACAATAGAGGTGCGCGCGGCGGCCGGCCGTGATCGGATGCTGCCATGGGTCCCCTTGAATGGCTCCGGCGCCGCGATGCCAGCCTGGCCGTGCTGCGCCGCGCGGCCCGCACGGCCGTCGTCATGCCCATCGCCTTCGGGGCGGCCGCCTGGGTGATCGGCAACCCGGTCGTGGCCACCTACGCCGCCTTCGGATCGTTCGCCCAACTGCTCTTCGTCGATTTCACCGGCCCACCGGCCGACCGGGCCCGGGCGCAGATCGGCCTGGGCGCGGCCGGGGCGGCGTTCATCGCGCTCGGCACCCTCGTCGCCCCGGTCACCTGGCTGGCCGCCCTGACCACCGCCGCGCTCGCCTTCGTCGTGATCTTCTCCGGCGTGGTCAGTTCGGTGCTGGCCGGTGCCTCGAGCGCCCTCCTGCTGCCGTTCATCCTCTCCTCGTCCCTGCCCGGGCCGCCCTCGGCGATCCCGGCCCGGCTGGGCGGCTGGCTGCTGGCCACCGCCCTCGCCGTGGTGGCGATCCTGGTGCTGTGGCCGGCCCCGGTGCGTGACCCCCTGCGCCGCCGCATCGTCGAGGTCTGCCACGCGCTCGCCGACCACATGCACGCCGAGGCGGCCGCGACCCTCGGCCTGCCCGGCGGGACCCCGGCCGACATCCGGGCCGCCGCGGGGCGCGCCGACGAGGTGACCGCCGCGTTGAAGCACGACTTCTACGGCAGCCCGTACCGCCCGACCGGCCTGAGCACCGGCGCCCGCGCCCTGGTCCGCCTGGTCGACGAGCTGATCTGGCTGGAGCGGGTCCTCGTCGCCGGCCCCGCCCCCGGCGGCGAGCGCCCCTGCCGGGTCCGTTTCGCCGCGGCCGCCGTCCTGCGCGACGGCGCCGAACTGCTGGACTCGCCCGAGAGCGACCCCGGGCGGCTGCACCGCGCCCTGACCGACCT
This sequence comes from Dactylosporangium sp. NPDC051485, assembly GCF_040682015.1. Classification (NCBI taxonomy): domain Bacteria; kingdom Bacillati; phylum Actinomycetota; class Actinomycetes; order Micromonosporales; family Micromonosporaceae; genus Dactylosporangium; species Dactylosporangium sp. NPDC051485. The sequence continues at coordinate 813 of NZ_JBFAZW010000226.1, read as the reverse complement.
GCGGGTGGCCGCCCACGGGGTGGAGGACGGGCCGGCCGAGGATCTCCAGCCGGGCTTCCGGGCCCAGGAGATCAGCTTCGCGGCCGGTGCGATCGGCGCGAACGTCGAGATCGCCGTGGCGGCCGACCGCCGTACGCTGCCGCAGCGGTTGCTCGGCTGGCAGCCCAGCGGCATCGCCGGCCCGCTGGCCGCCGCGCGGGAGCGGGCCCTCGCCCACCTGGAGCGGCACTCGGTCTGGCTGCACAACAGCGTCCGCGCCGCCGCCGGCCTGGCCCTGGCCGTGCTCGTCGCCCGGCTGACCGGGGTCGACCACGCCTTCTGGGTGGTCCTCGGCGCGCTCGCGGTGCTGCGCTCCAACGCCCTCAACACCGGCCAGACCGTGCTGCGGGCCGTCCTGGGCACCCTGGCCGGCATCGTCGCCGGCGGCGCGCTCGTGTCGCTCATCGGCCCGGACCGCGTGCTGTCGTGGGCGATCCTGCCCGCCGCGGTCCTGCTCGCCGGCCTGGCGCCCGCGGTCGTCTCCTTCGCCGCCGGCCAGGCCGCCTTCACCATCGTGCTGTTCGTGCTGTTCAACCTCCTCGGCTCGACCGGGTGGCAGGTCGGCATCGTCCGGCTCGAGGACGTCGCCCTCGGCTGCGCGGTGAGCCTCGCCGTGGGCCTGCTGCTGTGGCCCCGCGGCGCCGGGCGGGCCCTCAGCACGGCGCTGGCCGAGGCGTACGCCGACAGCGCCGCCTACCTGCGCGCGGCCGTCGACTACGGCGTCGCGGCGGCGCCCCCGCCCGGCGAGGCGTCGGCCCGGGCGGCCGCGGCCGC
>NZ_JBFAZW010000225.1:0-5241 GCF_040682015.1 Dactylosporangium sp. NPDC051485 | reverse complement strand
GGGGTCACCTGGGCGCCCGGCGCGGCCGCATTTCGCAACGCCCGCCCGGCGCGGCCGCATTTCGCAACGCCCGCCCGGCGCGGCGAACCCGGCCGTGGGACTGGCACCGGCGCGCCTGAACCGCGGCCCGCAACTGAGCCCGGACCGCAACTGGCCCGCCGGGCGGCTGGCACCGCCCGGACCGGCCGCACGTCTGGGCTGCCGGGCCCGATCGGGCACGGCGATCCGGCATCGCCGCGGGCCCTGCTTTCCCGGCGTGCTGCCTTTTCCCGGCGTGCCGCCCGACGCCACACCCGACCTGCCGCCGCGGATCCGCCCGGGCCGCCCCGGCGCTGGTGTCCCGCCGTCGCCGGGCGCGATCCGACACCACCGTGGACTGGCCCTCGAAGCCATTCGGGCCGCCCCGGCGCTGCTGTCCCGACCGTCACTGGGCGCGATCCGGCGCCGCCGCGGACCAGCCCTCGAAGCCGCTGCAGTCCCGCCGCCGCTTCGGTTTTGCCCGATTAGTGGCTGCCTATCCGCAATCTCATGATTTCAGCGCCGTCGGGGTATAAATCGGATAAGTCGTGGCGTGGCAGCGCCCGACTTATCTGTACAAAACGCCGTTTGAGCTGCCGGGCGGGGCGGTGTCGGGAACGCTCAAGCTGCCGGGTGTTCGAGATACTGCCCTGATTTGTACCGAACTGGAGTCGATCGTGACGATGACGTCCGTTGCCGGGCTCGTGGCCGACGACGCCGCGAGTGTTGATGTCCGTGATCCGCAGGGGCGTCTGCGGGCGCTGTTCGATCCGGGGACGCTTCGGCTCATCGGGGGGCGGGACGACTCCGGGGTGCTGGCCGGGCGCGGTGAGATCGGCGGGGTGCGCGTCGTCGCGTTCGCCACCGATGCCACGCGCATGGGCGGGGCGATGGGCGAGGCCGGGTGCCGGCGGGTCGTCGACGCGATCGACACGGCGGTGCTCGAACAGGCGCCGGTCGTCGGGGTGTGGCACTCCGGCGGGGCGCGGCTGGCCGAGGGGGTGGTGGCGCTCGACGCCGTCGGGCAGGTCTTCGCGGCCATGGTGCGGGCCTCCGGGCGGGTGCCGCAGATCTCCGTGGTGCTCGGGCCGGCGGCAGGGGGTGCCGCGTACGGGCCGGCGCTGACCGACATCGTCATCATGAGCGAGCAGGGGCGGATCTTCGTCACCGGGCCCGAGGTGGTGCGCAGCGTCACCGGCGAGCAGGTGGACATGGCGCGGCTCGGCGGGCCGGAGCCGCACGGGCGGCGGTCCGGGGTCGTGCACGTGACGACGAAGGACGACGCCGCGGCGCTCGGGGTCGCCCGGGAGCTGGCGCAGCTGCTGGGGCGGCCGGGGCGGATCGCGGCCGAGGACGTGGCCGACGCCGACCTCGGGGCGCTGCTGCCGGCCGAGGCCAACCGGGCGTACGACGTGAAGCCCCTCGTCCGGGCGCTGCTCGACGGGCCCGGGGTGGAACTGCACGCCAAGTGGGCGCCGAACGTGGTGACCACGCTGGGGCGCCTCGGCGGGCAGACGGTCGGCGTGGTGGCGAACAACCCGCTGCGCCTGGGCGGGTGCCTCGACGCGGCGAGCGCCGAGAAGGCCGCGCGGTTCGTGCGGACCTGCGACGCGTTCGGGGTGCCACTCGTCGTGCTGGTGGACGTGCCCGGGTACCTGCCGGGGCTCGGGCAGGAGTGGGACGGCGTGGTGCGCCGCGGGGCGAAGCTGCTGCACGCGTTCGCCGAGGCGGTGGTGCCGCGGGTCACGCTCGTCACGCGCAAGGCCTACGGCGGGGCGTACATCGCCATGAACTCGCGCTCGCTCGGCGCCACGGCGGTCTTCGCGTGGCCCGGCGCCGAGGTGGCGGTCATGGGGCCGAGCGCCGCGGTGAACGTGCTGCACCGCAGGAAGCTGGCCGCGGCGGCGCCCGAGGAGCGGGAGGCGCTGCGGGCCCGGCTCGTGGCCGCGCAGGTCGAGGAGGCCGGCGGGGTCGGGCGGGCGCTGGAGATCGGGGTGGTGGACTCCGTGGTGGAGCCGGCCGCCACCCGCCGCCGGCTGGCCTGCGCGCTGGCGGCGGCGCCCGCCGGGCGGGGTGCGCACGGGAACATCCCGCTGTAGGTCCTGCCACGACGGCGCCGGCAGGGAGACCTCCTTCGCGCGGTCTCTACGCTTTTGCACACGCCGTAGGCGGGAGTCCCGGTACCGGGACGGGCGTGCGGCCCGGGGCCTTGGCCTTGCCGATGAGCACGTCGGCGAGCGCCGACATCGACACGCGCGAGGACGAGTAGGTCGCGACGAGGGTGTTCTTGGCCGAGGCGAGCACGTACGGGGTGTCGAGGGCGACCGTGACGGCGGCGGTCTGGGACAGGTCGGCGGAGCCGCGGCCGTAGCCGATCAGCCGCACTTCCGCGCCGCCCTGGGTCACCACCTCGGCGCCGGCCTGGCGCAGGGCCTCCTCGAGCACGCCTCGGGTGGTGTCGGCGCCGGCCGAGGTGACCCGGATCGGGCCGGTGACCAGGGGGGCGCCGCACGGGCCGCGCAGGACGGTGATCGCGGCGGCGGCCCCGGCCCGGGCGGTGGCGCGGCCGGACTCACTGTCCACGACGGACATGGGCGGCCGCGGTACCTCGGCCAGCTTCAGCTTCAGCGCGAGGATCCTCGTCGCCGACTCGACCAGGCGCTGCTTGGTGATCCGGCCCGAACGCACGGCGTCGAGCAGGCCCTTGTGGGCCGCCGAGAGGTTGGGCGGCATGAGCAGGATGTCGTTGCCGGCCAGCACCGCGCGGACCGCGGCCTCCCCCGGCGACCACTGCTCGGCCGGGGCCATGTTCAGCGCGTCGGTGACGACCACGCCCGGGTAGCCGAGCCTGGTGCGCAGCAGGTCGACGAGGACCTTGCTGGAGAAGGAGGCCGGCACGCCCGGGTCGATCGCCTTGACGTCGAGGTGGCCGGACATGACCAGGCCGACCCCGGCGTCCCGGGCCGCGGCGAACGGGGGCAGGTCGGCCGCCTGCAGGCTGTCGAGATTCTGGCTGAGCACGGGCAGGCTGCTGTGGCTGTCGGTGGTGGTGTGGCCGTGGCCTGGGAAGTGCTTGACGCTCGCCGCCACGCCGGCCGCCTGCAGGCCCCGCACCGCCGCGGCGACCTGGGCCGACACCTTGGCCGGGTCGCTGCCGAAGGACCGCGAGCCGATCACCCCGCCGGGCTGGGTGCCCAGCACGTCGGCGTCGGGGGCGAAGTCGACGTTGAGGCCGATGGCGGCCAGCTCCGTGCCGGCCGCCTTCCAGGCCGCCTCGGTGATCGCCGGGTCGCCGGCCGCGCCGAAGGCCAGGGCGGCCGGCAGCTGGAGTATGCCCTCGCGGATGCGAGTGACCTGGCCGTACTCCTGGTCGGTGCCGATCAGCAGGGGCAGCCGGGCCGGCTGGCTCAGGGCCGCCTGCTGCAGGCCGGCGGTGAGCTTGGCCACCTGGGCCGGTGACTCGACGTTGGTAGTCTTGTTGGTGCCCGCGGTCGGGTCGTCGGCGCTGGTGGAGACGAGGATCAGACCGCCCAGGTGGTACTTCTTGACGATCTCGGCCGGGGTCGCGGCGCCCGCGTAGTTGCGGTTGGCGGTGGCCGAGCCGGAGGAGACCTTGTCGGCGGCGTTGCCGTAGGCATAGGGCATCAGCAGCTGTCCGATGAGCTCCTCATCGGAGAGCCGGGCGGCGATCTCGGCCGCCTGTGCGCCCGGGACCAGGGCCGAGACCGGGGCGCTCGACTGCGGGTCGCCGGGCTCGGCGGTCCCCTCGGAGCAGGCGCCCAGCAACAGGGCGAGGGCTGCGAACGACGGCAGGAGGCGGGCAGGACTCGGCACGCCCGCCACTCAATCATGCACGCGCAACCGGGGCCTGTTGTATTCCAGAGGCGAAGCCGCGGCAGGGCCCGGATTGCTCGCCGGGGCCGGCCCAACCATGGCGCCGCACACGTCCCGTGCTGGCCCGATTACAAATGGTAGCCCGGCTTCCGTGGGTCGCACGCAGCCGAGATCAGGCCCTAGCCCACGCGAGTGAGGAGGGTGAGCGGCACCCCGTCGGCGGCGTGGCGGTAGGGCTCCAGCTCCGCGTCCCAGGGCGCGCCGAGCGCCTTCTCCAGGGTATGGGCCAGCGTGTCGTAGCCACGGGCGCCGGCCACGAGGGCGCGCAGCCGGTCCTCGGACAGCACGATGTCGCCGTTGGCGCTCGTCGAGCCGCGGAACAGGCCGCGCCCGGGCACGTGCATGAAGCGCTCGCCGTCGACGCCGGGGCTGGGCTCCTCGGTGACCTCGAAGCGAATCATGGGCCACTGACGCAGCGCAGCCGCAAGCTCACCGCCCGTGCCGGTCGCGCCGGTCCACGAGCACTGGGCCCGGCGGGCCGAAGGCTCGACAGGCTGCACCGACCACTCGAGACGGACCGGCGTGCCGAGGACGCGCGCGATCGCCCACTCCACGTGCGACGACACGGCGAGTGGGGTCGAGTGAACGTATATGACGCCACGCGTGGGCACGTAAGACCTCCTGGAGACCGAGGTGCGTCTTCCCCTACGACCTCGTGCTCCGCTGGGTCATGCTTCGCGGCGGCGTAACTGTTGGGACCAATGATGACGATGTTGCCGTCGGCGCGCCAGAGAAACGACTACACCGGCCCGCCGATTTGTCCAACGGATGAGCTTGTGGGAGGTAACTCGCTTTTTTCGGGCGGTCTCACCAGCTGTTACACTTCCTTGTCTTCCGTACGAGCCTCGACAAGGAGTTCCCGCCGTGGCGAGCAACACCTCAAAGACCGCGCGGGCCTCAGTCCGCGCCGGTCAGGCCGGCGCATCCGGTGCCCTCAGCGTGCTGGGCGAGTTCAAGTACCTCATCCCGCTGAACAAGGGCAAGCACGTCTACGTGCGCAACCTGACCAATGGCAAGACCCTGCACCTCAGCACCACCTCGGACGCCTTCATCGAGGAGATCCGGGTGCTGGCCGGTGCCGGTCACGCCACCAAGATCCGCGCGGAGCTGCAGGCACTGGCCACCGCGACCCCGGCCGACGGCTGGGACGCGACCGAGAAGCGCCTCGTCGACGCGGGCGTGTTCGAGGCCGCCTGAGCCCTCGCTTCGCCGGACGCCGCCGGGTGACCCCGGCGGCGTCCGGCGGTTCCAGCGAGGCGCCGCGGGCCGGACGGCGCGCCCGGTCAGAACCCCATGGGGGCCGGCGGTGCGAGCGCAGGGCAAGCGGCG
>NZ_JBFAZW010000224.1:0-5295 GCF_040682015.1 Dactylosporangium sp. NPDC051485 | reverse complement strand
TCGGTCCTGGAACGCCGGGCCGAGATCGGCCTGCGCCGGGCCCTGGGCGCCCGCCGCCGCGACGTGGCCGCCCAGTTCCTGCTCGAGTCCGCAGCGCGTCGACGGTGACCCCGAGGCGGACGGCGATCGGCTCGATCGCCCGCCGGCCGAGGCGGATGTCGATGTAGGGCTCCTCGTCGCAGGCGTCCAGGAGCCCGAGCGCGACCGCGCGCTGGACGAGCAGGTCGGGATGGTTCCACGGCCTGTGAGGGGTACGCGGCCCGGGCGGGACCGCGTCGAGGTCGTCGACGAGGACGACGTGACGCTGCTGCGCGACCAGCATCAGGCCGGCGCGCTGAGCGGCCCGGCACAGCCGGGCGTACGGGGCCGGGCGGGCCACGTCGACGTGGTCGCGCAGCGCGGTGAGGAACCCGGTGAGGACCTCGGCGTCGACGTCGTCGGGGTCGCCGTGCCAGCCGCCGGCGACCAGGGTCGCGGCGTGGCGGACCAGGCCGGGCAGGGCCAGGGCGGTCGCGGCCACGACCCAGGCCGGGCCCTGCAGGCGGGCGCGGACGATCAGCTCCCGCCACACCGCGTCCAACGCCGGCCAGTTCCGCGGGTGTTCGGCCAGCCAGGTGCGCAGCACCGCCACGCTGACCACGCCGGCGGGCAGGCCGAGGCCGGGGTCCAGGCCGGTCAGGTCGATGCTCAGCGGGTCCGGGCCGGTGACCAGTGCGGTGAACGCGGTGTCGACGCACGCGAACGGCGAGGACGGCCACCCCTCGTCATCGGCGCCGGCAGCGTCGGCGTTGTCGTCGGCGTCGGCGTCGGCGTCGGCGTCGGCCCGGTCCGGGTCGGCCGGTCCGCGACCGGGCACGGCGCCGGCCGTGCCGTTGACCGCCGGACGGCGTGTGACCGCGGTGCCGTCCGTGTCACGAGCCGCGTCACGGGCGGTGTCATCGGTGCCGGCGTCGGTGTCCGGGCGGTTCGCGGTGCGGTCCAAGATGGTGGACACGGTCATGTCACAAGCTCCTATGACAACTAAGATCATGGATGGACATCGCGGGGTTTCACGGCGATGTCCGCAGTAGTCATTGCGCCACGCACCACTCACAGGTCACTGACAGTGCTGGTCAGCGGCGCATCCGGGCCGTCGGCCCCGCGGCGTGCCCGACCCCAGTCGGTCGGGTCACCCGATCTGCTGCATTGACTGTGATCGTTGACATCGGCGACTGTCGTGGTCATTGAGCAGCGCGTTGACACTACGGCCGCCCGAGACGCCGTGCCGGATGGACCGCCGGACCCGCCACTGCAAGCAGGCCGCTCGCGTCGCCTACCGTCGCCCATGGGAGGCACCGCACGCACTCACAGCAACTCACAGCGCCTGACACGGGTCGACCCAGCGGCCGTGACACCGCCATGCGGCACATATGTTTGTCGATTGACATGCATGACGTGTCACAGAAGATCATCGATTGACGCGGTCAGTGCGTCACAGAAGATCACCGATGGACACGAGATGCCTGTCACAGAAGATCATCGATTGACATCGTGGCGATGTCACAGAAGATCATCGATAGGTTGTTGTCATTCGCAGGAGGAAGTCTGTCCGCACCGCCCACCGCGCCGCCGGCATTGCCTCTGCCGCCGGGCGCAGTCAACCATCCACGAGTACAGCATCGCCGTTTACACTCGCCGCGCGGCCCGTGCGATGCCAGCACCACGGTCCCGGCGCGCCAGGACCTCTTCCGGATGGGAGCGGGGAACTCGGTCTGGCGAGCGGTGGCATAGGTCGTCCCAAGTGGGCGGTCGCGCCGAGCGGCTCGCCGCGCTTCGTTCGCCGGCAGTCCGGCGCAACAGGAGTGCGACAACGGACCTGGTTGAAGCATCTGTTCTGGACCTGGGCAACCTCCGTGCGACGGGACACGGACAACAGCGACCGCTCTGAGCCCGCTGTGAGCGGCTGTGAGCGGCTGTGAGCGGCTGTGAGCGGCCCAGGTCTTGACTGCTGATGCCGCTGTGAGTGGCTGTGAGCCGCTGTGAGTGGCCGGGTCTTGACTGCTGACGCCGCTGTGAGCGCCGACGCCCCCGAACGGGTGACTGTCCGTTGACAGCGAAGTTGGACTGCGTCGGTCCCGTGGCCAGGGGTGGGTCATCTTCGATGGCACGGAGGTTGGCTCGCGCGCTCAGATGTGACCGCTGGACTCGAGGTTTGTGCCATCGAATCTGAACCAAATCATGGTTGTAGCTATCGCGCCGCCGCGATCGGGTTATGGAGCGTTGGGTCAAGTCTGCGAATCCACTGTCAGTCTTCGGGAAGCCGCGTCAGAACTCCAGCACCATCTCCTGATGGCCCGGCTCCACTGCCACAGACCGAGCCAACGTCACCATCCACTCCAGACTCGATCATCGGGGCGGACCAACTGTAGTGGCAGAAACTCCATCCGAACCAGATTCGATGGCAAGAAGTCCAACTTCGCTGGCAACGGACAGTGACGGTCCCGAGTTGTGAGCGGCGTTCTGCGCGCTGTGAGTGGCTGTGAGTGGAGGGGGCGTTCGCCACGGCTCACAAACCCGGATAGGAGGGTGTCAGCGCTTCCCGGCGCGGCGCGGAGCCGACAGCCATATGAGCAAGCACCCGCCGCACCACCCCACCAATCCCAACGCCAACCCGAACCCCGATGGGACGGCCGGCGCCCTTGGTGCCGACCACGTCGATGGGCAGCTGTTCGTCGACGTCGTCGCCGGTGACCCGCCGGTCCCGATCACCGTCTGGCGGACCGCCCGTAACAGCGGCGATCACGGCGCCAGTATCCCGGCGCGGCTTGCCCGGCGGCTCGTCGCCGCCTACAGCCGCCCCGGCGAGGCCGTCGTCGACCTCACCGCCGACCACGCCCTCACCTTCGCCAGCTGCACCGGCGGACGTCGGCACCACCGGGCCTGGTTCACCGACGTCGCCAGCCTCATCATCGGCCCCGCCACCAGCAGCCTCGGCGACGAGGACACGACAGAGCCCGACGACGAGCCCGACACCGACCGAACCACCGACCTCGACACCGTCGACGGTGTCGAGCTGGACGTGTCCCTCGCGGACTGGTTCGGTGACGACCTCACCGACCCGCACCTCCCGCCGACCGCACCGCCGGTCGTGCCGATCCCCGACGGTGTGTCCCTCGCCGGGCTGACCAGCCTCGTCGTGGCGACGTGGCCGCTGGACCCCGACGCGGTCCCCAACCGGATCCGGCTGGCCTGGCTGCTCACCGTCTGCCGGGAGCTGCTGCGCCCGGGCGGCTGCCTCGTCCTCGTCGTCGCCGTGCCCGCGGGGCTGGCCGCGACGCCGGAGGACTTCAGCCCGATCGCCACCGCCGCCGCACAGGTCGGCCTCGGCTACCTGCAGCACATCGTCGCCGTCGCCGCCGACACCGACGGACACGGTGACGCGTTCGTCTACCACCTCGACGACGAGGAACTCCTCGCCCTGTCCAAGGCCCGCGCCGACAACGCCGGCGAGCAGTGGACCGTCGCACACCTGCGGGTCCACGCCGACCTGCTCGTCTTCACCCCGGTACCCGGCACGGCGGGTCGCCGCCGTAACGGTTCCCGCCGGGGCGGACGCAACGGGGAGGCCTCCAATGGCTGAGCCCCGCACCGTTGTGGCCGCCGACCCGGACGAGCCCGGACGCGGCACCACGCCGACCGACCCCGCCGACCCTGCCGGCGGCACCGGCATTCGCCGGACCGGTTCGGGTGGCCGGCACCGCGCCTACGACGCCCAGCACCGCGCCACCACCGACCTGGCCGCGGGCACCGACCCAGACGGTCCCGGCCTGGCCGGACTGTCGGTGTGGGCGACCGCGCAGCGGACTGGCCCGGTCCAGCGCCGCGGCCGGTACGTCCCGGACTCCGTGCAGCACCCCGCTCGGATGCTGCCGGCGATCGCCGCGCACGCCATCGACGCCTACACCACGCCGGGCGACCTGGTCCTGGACCCCATGTCCGGGATCGGCACCACCCTCGTCGAGGCGGTGCACGCCGGGCGGGACGCGCTCGGCATCGAGTACGAGCCCCGCTGGTCGAACATCGCCGACGCCAACCTGCGCCACGCCCGCACCCAGGGCGCGACCGGCCGTGGCGGCGTCATCCGTGGTGACGCCACCGACATCCTGTCCCTCGTCCCAGCCGCCCTCATCGGGCAGGTCGCCCTGGTGGTGACCTCCCCGCCGTACGGGCCGACCGTCCACGGGCTCGTCACGACCGGCGACGAACTCGATATCCGCGACAACCGGTACAACGACGGCTCCGACAAGGGCAACCTCGCCTACCGGGACCTGACCGGCCTCGCCGACGGGTTCGCGCAGATCCTGCGCGGCTGCGCGACGCTGCTGCGCCCCGGCGGGACCGTCGTGGTCACCGCCCGCCCTTGGCGCAAGAAGGGTGAGCTCGTCGACCTGCCGTCCGCGGTCATCGGCGCCGGCGTCCGCGCCGGCCTCGTCCCGACCGAGCGGTGCGTGGCGCTGCTCGCCGCGGTCCGGGACGGGCAGCTCGTCGCGCGGCCGTCGTTCTTCCAGCTGCAGTCCGTGCGGAAGGCCCGCGCCGGCGGCACTCCGATGCACCTCATCGCGCACGAGGACGTGCTGATCTTCACCAAGCCGTCGAGTTCCGCCTCGCCGTCCGTACAGGGCGATGCCAGGGGCCGCGGATGAGCACATCCATCCAGCGGTATCTCAGTCTCGGGGCCGGGGTCCAGAGCTCAGCGACGTTGCTGCTGGCGGCCCGCGGTGAGATCCCGACCTTCACCGCGGCGGTCTTCGCCGACACGGGTTGGGAGCCCGCCGCCGTCTACGAGCACCTCGAACGGCTCGAGCGGATCGCCGCCGACGCGGGCATCCCGATCGTGCGGGTGTCGGCCGGGCACATCCGCGCCGACGCGATCGACCCGAAGCACCGCTTCGCGTCGATGCCCCTGTTCACGCTCGGACCGAACGGCGAACGCGGCATGGCCCGACGGCAATGTACGTCCGAATACAAGATCAAACCGATCAAGGCGGAGGTCCGGCGGCGGCTCGGCTACCCGCACCCGAAGCGGGTGCCGGCCGGTGTCGTCGCCGACATCGCTATCGGGATCTCCGTCGATGAGATCGGCAGGGCGCGTGACGCCGACGTCGGCTACATGCGCAACGTCTTCCCGCTGCTCGATCTCGGGTGGCGGCGCGGTGACTGTGTCGCCTACCTCGAGCGGTATGGCCTGCCGGGGACGCCGAAGTCGAGTTGCCTGGGTTTCCCTATTAGATCTTCGTGTGATGACTCTCAGTGTTG
>NZ_JBFAZW010000223.1:0-3652 GCF_040682015.1 Dactylosporangium sp. NPDC051485 | reverse complement strand
TAAGGAGCCCGCACCAGCCGAATGTGCTGGTGGGGTGCTCAATGGCGGAGACACTGGCGAAGTTTTCCTGCGACAACGGTCCAGGGTTCTAGTACTGTCGGCAACGGCGTGGAACGAGTCTGGAAGCGGTTCAGGAGAACGTATAGGCACCCTGTTGGGTCCTGAAACAACCAGCGCGGAAGCGTGGCGGTTGGTTTCAGACGAGATCCAAGACTGCACAAGGACCGTGGCCGGTTTGGCCGGAGGCTTGGGCGTGAAGGTTTTGGGTTTGGTGTTGGTTGAGAATTGCACAGTGGATGCGAGCATCTTTAAAGCTTTGTGGTCAAGTTGCTGAGGGCGTACGGTGGATGCCTTGGCACCAGGAGCCGATGAAGGACGTGGGAGGCCGCGATAGGCCTGGGGGAGCTGTCAACCGAGCTGTGATCCCAGGGTGTCCGAATGGGGGAACCCGGCACCAGTCATGTGGTGTCACTCCTGCCTGAACACATAGGGCAGGTAGAGGGAACGCGGGGAAGTGAAACATCTCAGTACCCGCAGGAAGAGAAAACAATAGTGATTCCGTGAGTAGTGGCGAGCGAAAGCGGATGAGGCTAAACCGTTTGCGTGTGATACCCGGCAGGGGTTGCGTGGGCGGGGTTGTGGGGTTCACTGTTCTGGGTCTGCCGGCCTGGTCGACAGTCAGAAAACTTGTGGTTAGTCGAAGTCGTTGGAAAGCGGCGCCGTAGACGGTGATAGTCCGGTAGGCGAAAACTGCAGGTCTGTTGTGTGGATACCCGAGTAGCGGCGGACTCCTGTAATCTGCCGTGAATCTGCCAGGACCACCTGGTAAGCCTAAATACTCCCTGGTGACCGATAGCGGACGAGTACCGTGAGGGAAAGGTGAAAAGTACCCCGGGAGGGGAGTGAAATAGTACCTGAAACCGTGCGCCTACAATCCGTCGGAGCGTCCCACTTTGGTGGGGGTGACGGCGTGCCTTTTGAAGAATGAGCCTGCGAGTTAGTGGTGCGTGGCGAGGTTAACCCGTGTGGGGTAGCCGTAGCGAAAGCGAGTCTGAATAGGGCGTTGAGTCGCGTGTCCTAGACCCGAAGCGGAGTGATCTAGCCATGGGCAGGCTGAAGCGCGGGTAAGACCGCGTGGAGGGCCGAACCCACCAACGTTGAAAAGTTGGGGGATGATCTGTGGTTAGGGGTGAAAGGCCAATCAAACTCCGTGATAGCTGGTTCTCCCCGAAATGCATTTAGGTGCAGCGTCACGTGTTTCTTGCCGGAGGTAGAGCACTGGATGGCCTAGGGGGCCTACAAGCTTACTGAAGTCAACTAAACTCCGAATGCCGGTAAGTGAGAGCGTGGCAGTGAGACTGCGGGGGATAAGCTTCGTAGTCGAGAGGGAAACAGCCCAGATCACCAGCTAAGGCCCCTAAGCGTGTGCTAAGTGGTAAAGGATGTGGGGTCGCATAGACAACCAGGAGGTTGGCTTAGAAGCAGCCACCCTTGAAAGAGTGCGTAATAGCTCACTGGTCAAGTGGTTCCGCGCCGACAATGTAGCGGGGCTCAAGCACACCGCCGAAGCTGTGGCATTCACGCGTGTACCTAGCCTTTGTGGTTCAGGTGTGTGGATGGGTAGGGGAGCGTCGTGTCACCGGTGAAGCGGCGGAGTGATCCAGCCGTGGAGGTGACGCGAGTGAGAATGCAGGCATGAGTAGCGAAAGCAGGGTGAGAAACCCTGCCGCCGGATGACCAAGGGTTCCAGGGCCAGGCTAATCCGCCCTGGGTGAGTCGGGGCCTAAGGCGAGGCCGAGAGGCGTAGTCGATGGACAACGGGTTGATATTCCCGTACCCGCGTAGAAGCGTCCATGCTGAACCTGATTGTACTAACCTCCGGCGATGGTGAAGCCTTCGGGTGGATCTGTCAATGTTGGGATCTCGGTTGGTAGTAGGCAAGCGATGGGGTGACGCAGGAGGGTAGCTGGACCCGGCCGGTGGTTGTGCCGGGGCAAGCGTGTAGCCCGCAGCATAGGCAAATCCGTGCTGCATGTGGGTGAGGCGTGATGCGGAGCCGTTCAGGTGAAGTCAGTGATCCCATGCTGCCGAGAAAAGCCTCTAGCGAGTTTCGAGCGGCCCGTACCCGAAACCGACACAGGTGGTCAGGTAGAGAATACCGAGGCGATCGGGCGAACTGTGGTTAAGGAACTCGGCAAATTGCCCCCGTAACTTCGGGAGAAGGGGGGCCACCGATGGTGAGACCACGTGCTGGTGGAGCGGTTGGTGGCCGCAGAGACCAGGGGGAAGCGACTGTTTACTAAAAACACAGGTCCATGCTAAGTCGTAAGACGACGTATATGGACTGACGCCTGCCCGGTGCTGGAACGTTAAGGGGACCTGTTAGTCTTTCGGGGCGAAGCGGAGAACTTAAGCGCCAGTAAACGGCGGTGGTAACTATAACCATCCTAAGGTAGCGAAATTCCTTGTCGGGTAAGTTCCGACCTGCACGAATGGCGTAACGACTTCCCCACTGTCTCAACCACAGGCCCGGCGAAATTGCACTACGAGTAAAGATGCTCGTTACGCGCGGCAGGACGGAAAGACCCCGGGACCTTCACTATAGCTTGACATTGGTACTCGAATTCGATTGTGTAGGATAGGTGGGAGCCGGTGAAGTCCTCACGCCAGTGGGGGTGGAGGCAAGCTTGAAATACCACTCTGTTGGATTTGGGTATCTAACCTTGGACCGTGAGCCGGTTCAGGGACAGTGTCTGGTGGGTAGTTTAACTGGGGCGGTTGCCTCCTAAAATGTAACGGAGGCGCCCAAAGGTTCCCTCAGCCTGGTTGGCAATCAGGTGTTGAGTGCAAGTGCACAAGGGGGCTTGACTGTGAGACTGACAGGTCGAGCAGGGACGAAAGTCGGGACTAGTGATCCGGCACTGGCAGGTGGAAGCGGTGTCGCTCAACGGATAAAAGGTACCCCGGGGATAACAGGCTGATCTTCCCCAAGAGTCCATATCGACGGGATGGTTTGGCACCTCGATGTCGGCTCGTCGCATCCTGGGGCTGGAGTAGGTCCCAAGGGTTGGGCTGTTCGCCCATTAAAGCGGTACGCGAGCTGGGTTTAGAACGTCGTGAGACAGTTCGGTCCCTATCCGCCGCGCGCGTAGGATACTTGAGAAGGGCTGTCCCTAGTACGAGAGGACCGGGACGGACGAACCTCTGGTGTGCCAGTTGTTCTGCCAAGAGCACGGCTGGTTGGCTACGTTCGGAAGGGATAACCGCTGAAAGCATCTAAGCGGGAAGCTCGCTTCGAGATGAGGTATCCCACCCCTTGAGGGTTAAGGCCCCCAGCGAGACTACTGGGTTGATAGGCCGGAAGTGGAAGCCTGGTAACAGGTTTGAGCTGACCGGTACTAATAGGCCGAGGACTTGACTACAATCAAAGCTTTGAAGTGTTTTGCATCCACTGTGTGATTCTGAACCAACACCGAACGCACCCCGGCCCGGGAATGGGTTGGGTGTGCGGGGTTGACAGGTTCATAGTGTTACGGCGGTCATAGCGGAGGGGAAACGCCCGGTCCCATTCCGAACCCGGAAGCTAAGCCCTCCAGCGCCGATGGTACTGCACCCGAGAGAGTGTGGGAGAGTAGGACGCCGCCGGACAAAC
>NZ_JBFAZW010000222.1:0-5632 GCF_040682015.1 Dactylosporangium sp. NPDC051485 | reverse complement strand
GCAACCGGCCCGACCGGTTCGCCGGCGCGGTGCCGGTCGACGTGACCCGCGCGGCCGACCCGTCGCTGCCGGCGCCGGGCGGGGACGACGTGGCGCTGGTGATGTACACCAGCGGTACCACCGGGGCCCCGAAAGGCGTCGAGCTCACCCACGCCGCCGTCGAGGCCGGCCTGGACGCCCTCGGCGAGGCGTGGGCCTGGACCGCGCAGGACACGCTGGTGCACGGCCTGCCGCTGTTCCACGTGCACGGCCTGATCCTCGGTGTGCTCGGCGCGCTGCGGCGCGGCTCGCCGCTGGTCCACACCGGACGGCCGACCCCGGCCGCCTACGCCGCCGCCCGCGGCACCCTCTACTTCGGGGTGCCGACGGTGTGGTCGCGGGTGTGTGGCGAGCCGGCCGCGGCCCGCGCGCTGCGCCCGGCCCGGCTGCTCGTCTCCGGCAGCGCGCCGCTGCCGGCGCCGGTCTTCGAGCGGCTCCACGCGCTGACCGGCCACCGCCCGGTCGAGCGTTACGGCATGACCGAAACGCTCATCACGATCAGCAGCCGGGCCGACGGGGAGCGCCGCCCCGGGCAGGTCGGCCTGCCGGTGGCGGGCGTGCGGACCCGGCTCGTGGCCGAGGACGGCTCCGAGGCGCCCCGCGACGGCGAGGCCATCGGCGAGCTGTGGGTCGACGGGCCGATGCTGCTGCGGCGGTACCGCGGGCAGCCCGACACCCCCGTGCGCACCGAGGACGGCTGGTTCCGCACCGGCGACCTGGCCCGCATCGGCCCCGACGGCTGGCACCGCATCGTCGGGCGGGCCTCCACCGACCTCATCAAGTGCGGCGGCTACCGCATCGGGGCCGGCGAGGTCGAGGACGCCCTGCTCGCCCACCCGGCCGTGCGGGAGGCGGCGGTGGTCGGGGTGCCGCACGCCGACCTCGGCGAGGCGGTCACGGCCTTCGTTGTGACGGGCGGAGGCGGCGTCGGGGAGCACGAGCTCATCGACTTCGTGGCCGCGCACCTCTCCGTCCACAAGCGGCCACGCGCCGTGCACTTCGTGGACGTCCTGCCCCGCAACGCGATGGGCAAGGTGCAGAAGAAGCGGCTGGCGGGGCCTATGCTGTAGTGCGGTCTTCTTGGTTGGTTCTCCCTTTTGTGGGTTGGTGGTCGTGGTGGAGACGGGCAGGATTCTGCGGTTCGACGAGGTTCGCGGGTATGGGTTCATCGCGCCGAACGCCGGCGGTGAGGACGTGTTCGTCCACGCCAACGACTTCGGCGAGCAGCGGCACCTGGTGCATCCGGGGATGCGGGTGGAGTATGAGGTCGAGGAGGGCGAGCGCGGGCTGAAGGTGGCCAGCGTGCGCATCCTCGACGCGCCGCCCTCCCGGCGTGCCGCCACCGCCTCGCCCTTCGCCCCCCAGGGCGGCTCCGGCGCCGCCTCCCCCGACGACGACGGCCTGTGCGACGTGCTGTCCAGCCGCGAGTTCACGGCCGAGGTGACGGAGCTGCTCATCCAGCACGTGCCGTCGCTGACCGGCAGCCAGATCGCGCAGGCCCGCCAGCACCTGGTGGCCTTCGCGCGCAGCCACGGATGGGTGGAGAGCTGAACATGAAGGTCCTGTTCATCGGCGGCAGCGGCATCATCTCCTCGGCCTGCTCCCGCCTGGCGGTCGAGCGCGGCATCGACCTGTTCGTGCTCAACCGGGGCGAGTCCCGCGACCGGCCGCTGCCCGGGCAGGCGACGCTGCTGCGGGCCGACATCCGCGACGGCGCCGCGGCCCGCGAGGCCATCGCCGGCCACACGTTCGACGCCGTCGTGGACTGGGTCGCGTTCACCACCGAGCATGTGCACGCCGACATCGAGCTGTTGCGGGGCCGCACCGGGCAGTACGTCTTCATCAGCTCCGCCTCGGCCTACCAGACCCCGCCCGCGCGGCTGCCCGTGGCCGAGTCCTCGCCCCTGCGCAATCCCTTCTGGCAGTACAGCCGGGACAAGATCGCCTGCGAGGACCTGCTCGTGCAGGCGTACCGCGACACGGGCTTCCCGGCCACGATCGTGCGCCCGTCGCACACCTACGACCGCACCCTCGTGCCGTTCGACGGCGGCTGGACGGTCCCGGCCCGGATGCGGGCCGGCAAGGAGATCGTGGTGCACGGCGACGGCACCTCGCTGTGGACGCTCACCCACCACGAGGACTTCGCCAAGGCCTTCGTGCCGCTGCTCGGCCACCCGCGCGCCATCGGCGACACCTTCCAGATCACCTCCGACGACGTGCTGACCTGGAACCAGATCGCCGAGCACCTGGCGGCCGCGCTGGGCGTGACGCCGAAGATCGTGCACGTGCCGTCCGATGCGATCGCCGCCGCCGACCCGGAGTGGGGCGCGGGGCTGCTCGGCGACAAGGCCCATTCCATGATCTTCGACAACAGCAAGGTCCGCGCGCTCGTGCCGTCCTACGTGGCGACGATCCCGTTCCACCAGGGCGCCCGCGAGATCGTGTCGTGGTTCGACGAGGACCCGTCGCGCCAGGTCGTGGACGAACGCCTGGACAAGACGATGGACGACCTGGTGGCGAACTGGCGGGTGGGCTGATGTCCAAGGCGCATCTGCACCGGTATCTGCGGCTCGGTCGCGAGAACCTGGTGTGGAAGCTGGACGGGCTCTCGGAGTACGACGTCCGGCGGCCCATGGTCCCGACCGGCACCAACCTGCTGGGGCTGGTCAAGCACGTGGCTTCCGTCGAGGCCGGCTACTTCGGCGCCACCTTCGGCCGCCCCTTCCCCGAGCCGCTGCCGTGGATCGAGGACGGCGCCGAGGACAACGCCGACATGTGGGCCACGGCGGAGCAGTCGCGCGCCGACATCCTCGGCCTGTACCAGCGCGTGTGGGCCCACTCGGACGCCACGATCGAGTCCCTGGACCTGGACTCCCCCGGCCGGGTCCCGTGGTGGCGCCCGGAGGCGGCCGACGTGACCCTGCACCAGATCCTCGTCCACATGATCGCCGAGACCGACCGCCACACGGGCCAGGCCGACATCGTCCGCGAACTCATCGACGGCGCCGCGGGCTGGCGCCCGGCGACGTCCAACGTGCTGGGCGCGGGCGAGGAGTACTGGACGGCCTACCGCGATCGCCTCGAGCAGGCCGCCCGGCACTTCCGCTGACGCAACCCGGCGACGCACCGGGGTGCCGGGGGCCGCGCAGTTGCGAGCTGCGCACCGGCCGCGGCCAGGCGGCGCACGCTGTCGCGGGTTTCGCGAAAGGCGCGCGTGTAGGAAGGTTCACCACTGGCGCGAGGTGTGCCCGTACAGTTGAGCGCCATGAGGCGAGGGCGGGGGGCCGTGGTCGTCGCCGGGGTGACGCTGGCCGCCCTCGCAGGAGTCGCCGGGTGCGACGGCAGGACGGCGGTCGCGCCGGACCCGCCGGGGCCGCTGCCGTCGGGCGTGGCACCCGAGGCCGTGACGCGGTGGGCGCAGTTCCCGGCGGACCGCGCGCCGCGGCCGGTCGTCCTGCTGGACGAGCTGCCGCTGTCGTCTGGCTTCTCCGACGGCTCGGCGCAGGACGCCGTCCGGCACGGCCGGTACCTGCTCACGACCCGGGAGCCGTTGCCGCAGGCACCGGCGGCGGCCGTCACCGTCGCACTGCCCGGGCAGCCGGCCGTGCGGCTGCCCGCCGCCGGCGCGCAGGAGGCGTTCGTCGCGCTCGGCAACGTCGAGCCGAGCGGCTCGGCGGAGCCCACGGGCGTCGTGCGGATCACCACGGTGACGTTGGGCTCGGCGATGTTCCGCACGGACCGGGGCGACGCGAGCCTGCCCGCCTGGGTGTTCACGGTCGAGGGCGGCAGCGGCGCGGTGCTGTGGCCGGCCCTCGCGGCCGACGGCTACGTGCGGGCACCCACCAAGGTCCAGGCGCCGCCGCTGGGTCCGGCCACCGCCCGCGGCAGCACCGTCACGATCCAGCTCGAGGCACCCGAGCCGGCCTGCCCGGGACGGCCGGAGCACCGGTACGAGCCGGTCGTCGTGGAGTCGCCGCGGGTGGTCGCGATCGGGCTGCGGGCCGTGGTGAGCGGCACGGCACCCGGCCCGGCGAACGACAGCTGCGGGCACGTGGCGATGCTGCGCACCGCCGAGTACGAGATGCACCTCGCCGCCCCGCTCGGCGCGCGGCTGCTGGTCGGCGCCGACGGCACCCCCATCCAGGTCAGCCAGGCCTGACGTCCGGCCGCGAGCGACGCGGCGGGCGGCGGCCGACAAGCCCTTCAGATGCCGACGCGGGCCCGGATGACGGCTATCAGCGACTCCTGTACCGACCCGAGCGATCGATCTGGCTCGAAGACGAGCCAGTCGACGGCGACGACGAGGCACACGCCGAACAGCGCGGCGGCGGCCATGCGCACGTCGAGCTCGCGGTCGAAGTGCCCCTCGTCGACGCCGCGGCGCAGCACCTCGGCGATGACCCCGACGGCCTCGTCGCGCAGCAGGTGCAGGGTCTGGTGCCACTCCCGGTTGGTCCGCCACATCTCCGACAGCAGCAGCTGCGCGAACGAGCGGTGCCGCTGGATGTACGCCAGCTCCGCCCGGATCAGCGCCACCGCCTGCTCCGGCGGCGTGCCCGCGCCCGCCACCGCGGCCCGGAAGTCGGCGGTGAGCAGGCCGACCCCGTGGCGCAGCAGCGCCTCGAAGAGCGCGTTCTTCGAGGGGAAGTTGTAGTAGACGGTGCCCTTCGCCACCCCGGCCGCGACCGCGATGTCGTCGACGGTGGCGTTGGAGAAGCCGTGCTCGGCGATCAGCTCCATCGCGGCGTCGTAGAGCCGCTGCCGGGTGTCGCCGCGCCGGCGGGTGCGGCCGTCTGCCACAGCGCTCCTCACATCACTAGGTCCGGGTGCAGCCTGGACGGGGTGAGGCGGCGGCCCCGCCACGCGGCGACGGTGGTGAGCGCGAACGCGGCGGCGGCGAAGCCGGCCAGCACGACCGCTCCGGTGAGCACCGTACCGCCCGGGCCGCCGTTGATGAGGTGCCGCAGGCCCGACACGACGTACGTCATCGGCAGGAACGGGTGCACGGCCTGCAGGAACCCCGGCGTGGTCTGGATCGGGTAGGTCCCGCCCGACGACGTCAGCTGCAGCATGAGCACCGCGAGCGCGACGAGCCGCCCGGCCGGGCCGAGCCGCGCGCCGAGCCACTGCACGAGCGCGGTGAACGCGACCGCGGTGAGGCAGAGGTACCCGAACATCCCCAGCGGGTGCGCCGGGCGCAGCCCCAGCGCGAAGCGCACGACCAGGAACAGCGCGCCCGCCTGGACGACGCCGATGAGCAGCGCCGGCAGCCAGCCCGCGAGCGCCGCCCGGTGCGGCCGCGCGCCGCAGACCAGGTGGCGGCGGGCGAGCGGGCGCAGCACCATGTAGCTGATCATCGCGCCGACCCACAGGGCCAGGCCGAGGAAGTACGGCGCGAAGCCCGCCCCGTAGGTCGCCGCCGGGTGCTCGGTGTCGCGCCGCAGGGCCACCGGGTCGCCGAGGACGCCGGACCGCGCGGCGCGGGTGTCGGGGTCGTAGCCCTGCGGGCCCGGGCGCTGACCCTCGTCGCGGGGACCGGCGGCATGCAGTCCGTCCAGCTGCCGGCCGACCTGATCGAGCTGCCCGAGGGGGC
>NZ_JBFAZW010000221.1:0-5835 GCF_040682015.1 Dactylosporangium sp. NPDC051485 | reverse complement strand
GCCGCCGTCCCCGCCGGCGGCCCGGCGCAGCCCGGCCCGGATCAGGCCGCGCAGGACGGGCGGAAGGGGGCCGCCGCGCGCCTGGGCCCGCAGCGCCGCGAAGTCGAACCGCACCGGCAGCAGCAGCGCCTCGGGGCGGCGCACGGCCGCGTCGAAGGCGGCCAGGCCGTCCGCCGGGCTCCACGGGTGCATGCCGGACCGGCCGGCGCGGGCCGGCTCCGCCCCGGCACCGAGGCCGCCGTCGACCGCCCACTGACCCCAGGCGAGGGCGGTGGCCGGGCGCCCGGCCGCCCGGCGGCGCTGGGCGAAGGCGTCCAGGAACGTCTTGGCCGCCCCGTAGTTGGCCTGGCCGGGGTTGCCGAGCTGGCCCGCGATCGAGGAGAAGACGACGAACAGGGCGAGGCCGGCGCCGGCGGTGAGCTCGTCGAGGTGGGCGAGCGCGTCGGCGGTGGGGCGCAGCGCGGCCCGCACGCGGTCCGGGGTCAGCGCGGCCACGGTGCCGTCGTCGAGCGTGCCGGCGGCGTGCACGACGCCGGTCAGGGTGCGGCCGGCGAGCGCGGCCGCGAGCTGTTCCCGGTCGGCCACGTCGCAGGCCGACACATCAACGGTGGCGCCGGCCGCGCGCAGGCCGGCGGCCAGTTCCTCGGCGCCGGGGGCGGCCGGGCCGCGGCGGCTCAGCAGCAGGAGGTCACGGACGCCGTACGCCGAGACCAGGTGCCGGGCCACCAGCGCGCCCAGGGCCCCGGTGCCGCCGGTGACGAGGACGGTGCCGCCCCGCAGCCGTTCAGCGAACCCGTCCGAGCCCGGGCCGGGCTCGCCGGCCGCCCGCTCCAGGCGGGGCAGCAGGGCGCGGCCGTCGCGCAGGGCCAGCTGGGTCTCGCCGGCCGCCGCGGCGGCGAGGGCAGCGGCCGGGACGGCCCGCGCCGACGCGTCGGTGGCGTCGACATCGACGAGGACGAGCCGGCCGGGGCTCTCGGACTGGGCGGAGCGCAGCAGGCCCCAGGCCGCGGCGGCGCCCGGGTCGGGGGCCTCCCCGCCGACCGCGACCGCGCCGCGGGTCACCACGGCGAGCGGCCCGTCCCGCTCGGTCTCCTCCTGGGCCAGGAGCAGCGCGTCGACGACGATGTCCGGGCCGGTCTCCAGCCACCGCACGGCGATGTCGCCCTCGGCGGGCGGCACCTCCAGGGGCTGCCAGCCGATCCGGTACAGGTGGGTGGCCTCGGCGGTCTCCGGCGGGCGCCACTCGACGGACTCGATCTCGAGAACCGGCGCGCCGGTCGGGTCGGCCGCCCGCACCGACGCCCGGTCCCCGTCCGGCCGCGTGGTCCGGACCCGCAGCGCGGTGGCGCCGGTCGCGTGCAGGGTGACGCCGCGCCACTCGGCCGGCACCAGCCCGTCGTCCTCGGGCTGCAGGGCGGCGTCGAGCAGCCCCGGGTGGATCGCGTAGCGGGGGTCGTCGTCGCCGGCCAGCGACACGGTGAGGTCGTGGTCGTCCGGGTCGAACCCGGTCGCGGGCCTGGCCGGGCCGAGGGTGCCGGTCGCGTGCGGGCTCCAGTCGTCGTCCTCGGAGCGCCGCGAGTGGACGGTCAGCGGGCGCCGGCCGTCGCCGTCCGGCTCGCCGACCCAGACCTGGGCCCGGTTCCCCGGGGCGAGCGGGGCCCGGATGGTCAACTCCTCGATGGTCGGGCAGCCACACTCCAGGCCGGCCCGCAGCGCCAGCTCGGCGATGGTCGAGTGGGCGCGCAGCGAGGGGCGCTCGGTCAGGAGGTAAGCGTCGGTGTGGGCCAGCCGGACCAACGGCTCGTCCGGGGCGCCCGCGTTGCCGGCGAGCCAGAAGGTGTCGTGCTGGAACGGGTACGTCGGCAGGTCCACCAGCCGCCCACCATCCACCAGCGGCCGGAGGTCGACGCCAATCCCCTGCGCCCACGCCTCCCCCAACGAGGCGACCAGCCGCCGCATCCCACCGTCATCCCGGCGCAGCGTCCCCACCCCGAGCGCCAGCACCGGATGCGCACTGCACTCAACAAACCCATCAAGCCCGAGCCCCCGCGCAGTGTTCACCGCATCGTCAAACCGCACCGGCTGCCGAAGATTCGTGTACCAATATGTCCCATCCAAAAGCGACATATCCAGCACATCGCCCGTCACAGCGGATATGAACGGCACCCGCCCAGATACCGGGTTGAGACCCTCGAGATCAGCCAAAATCTGCTCACGCAGTTCCTCCACGTGCGGCGTGTGCGACGCATAATCCACAGGAATCCGGCGCACCCGGACCTCATCGCCACAGGAGGCCATGAACTCCTCCAACGCCGAGACCTCGCCGGCCACCACGGTCGCCGACGGACCATTGACCGCCGCGACCGACAGCCGGTCACCGAGAAGCTCACGCACCCGATCGACCGGCGCCGCAACCGACACCATCCCACCGCGACCAGCAATCGCCCGCAGCGCCTTCGACCGCAGCACCACCACCCGAGCACCATCCACAATGGACAGACCACCCGCGACCACCGCCGCCGCGATCTCACCCTGCGAATGACCAATCACCGCCGCCGGAACCACGCCATAGGACTCCCACACCGCGGCCAACGACACCATCACCGCCCACAGAACGGGCTGCACCACATCGACCCGCTCCAACAACTCCGGATCGGCCAACGCCTCCCGCAACGACCAGTCCACCAACGGCGCCAGGGCCCGCTCACACTCGGCAAACACCGGGGAGTCGGCCAACAGCTCGGACGCCATACCCACCCACTGCGAACCCTGACCCGGGAAGACGAACACGGCCCGGCGCTCGGCCGGCACGTATCCCTCGACCAGGTTGGGCGCCGGCGCACCGTCGGCCAAGGCCCGCAGGCCGGCCAGGGCCTCCGCGTGGTCCGCGGCCACCACCACGGCCCGGTGCTCCAGCGCGGCCCGCCCGGTCGCCAGCGACGCGGCCGCGTCGAGCAGGCTCAGGTCGCCGGTCAGCCGCCGCGCCAGCCGGTCCGCGGCCGCCCGCAGCGCAGGTTCCGAGCGGGCCGAGACGAGCAGGGGCACCGGGCCGGAGAAGTCGGACCGCTGCGGGGTCTCGGCGAAGGACTCGAGGATCACGTGGGAATTGGTGCCGCTGATGCCGAACGCCGAGACCCCCGCCCGGCGCGGGCGATCCCCGGGCGTCTCCCACGGCCGGGCCGAGGTCAGCACCGAGACCGCGCCCGAGGACCAGTCCACGTGCGTGGTCGGCGTGTCGACGTGCAACGTCCGGGGCAGCAGCCCGTGGCGCATCGCGAGCACCATCTTGATGACGCCGGCCACGCCGGCCGCGGAGGCGGTGTGGCCGATGTTCGACTTCACCGCGCCGAGCCACAGGGGCCCGTCGGCGGAGCGGTTGCGGCCGTAGGTGGCCAGCAGGGCCTGCGCCTCGATCGGGTCGCCGAGCGCCGTGCCGGTGCCGTGGGCCTCGACGGCGTCGACCTCGCCGGGCGCGATCCGGGCGTCGTCGAGCGCGGCCCGGATGACCCGCTGCTGGGACGGGCCGCTGGGGGCGGTCAGGCCGTTGGAGGCGCCGTCCTGGTTCACCGCGGAGCCGCGGACCACGGCCAGGATCCGGTGGCCGTTGCGCCGGGCGTCCGAGAGGCGTTCGAGGAGCAGTACGCCCGCGCCCTCGGACGGGCCGAAACCGTCGGCGCCGTCGGCGAACGCGCGGCAGCGGCCGTCGGCGGCCAGCACCCGCTGCCGGCAGAACTCCACGAAGCCGGCGAGGCTCGCCATGATGGTCACGCCGCCGGCCAGGGCGAGGGTGCAGTCGCCGGCCCGCAGCGCCCGCGCGGCCAGGTGCATGGCCACCAGCGACGAGGAGCAGGCGGTGTCGATGGTCATCGACGGGCCCTCCAGGCCCATCGTGTAGGAGATCCGGCCCGACACGATGCTGGCGAGGTTGCCGGTGCCGAGGTAGCCCTCCAGCCCCTCGGGCGCGCGGCGCAGGTCGCGGGCGTAGTCGAGGTTGTTGCAGCCGACGAAGACGCCGGTGCGGGTGCCGCGCAGCGACTCCGGGTCGATCCCGGCCCGCTCCACGACCTCCCACGCGATCTGCAGCATCAGCCGCTGCTGCGGGTCCATGGCGAGGGCCTCGCGCGGGGAGATGCCGAAGAACCCGGCGTCGAACTCGCCCGCGTCGTGCAGGAAACCGGCCTCGCGCACGTAGCTCTTGCCGACCGCGGCCGGGTCGGGGTCGTAGACGCTCTCGACGTCCCAGCCGCGGTTGTCCGGGAAGGCGGAGATGGCGTCGCGCTCCCCCGCGACCAGCTCCCACAGCCCCTCCGGGGTGTCCACCCCGCCCGGGTAGCGGCAGGCCATGCCGATGACGGCGATCGGCTCGTGCGCGGCCTCCCGCGCCTGGCGCAGGTCGCCGGTCATCCGCTTGAGGTACTCGAGCAGCTTCTCTTCGTTGTTCATTGCGACGCTCCGAACTCACGGTCGATGAGCGCGAACATGTCCTCGGCCGTCGCGGTGGCGAGCCCGGCCCCGGACTCCTCGGCCGCCCCGGACAGCCGGCTCAGCATCGACTGCAGCCGCAGGGCGGTACGGGCGCGCAGGTCGGGGTCCCCGGCCACCCGGTCCAGCTCCGCCTCCAGCCGGTCCAGGCCGGCCAGGCCGTCGCCGGCGTCCTCGGGGGCCAGCTCGGCGCGCAGGTACCCGGCCAGGGCCAGCGGCGTCGGGTAGTCGAACACCATGGACGCGGGCAGCTGCAGGCCGGTCGCGGCGCGCAGCCGGTTGCGCAGCTCGACCGCGGTCAGCGAGTCGAAGCCGAGCTCTTTGAAGGGCCGGGCCTGGCCGACGCCGGCCGGGTCGGCGTGCCCGAGGACCGCGGCCGCCTCCGCGCGGACGAGGTCGAGCAGCTCGGCCGGGGACGCGTGCGCGAACCGTCCGGCCGTCGCCGCCGTGGGCTCCTCCGCCGGACGTTGCAGCAGGAGTCGTACGTCGGGCAACCGCGAAATCAGCGGGCTGGGCCGCCCGGAGGTGAACCCGTCCACGAACCGGGCCCAGTCCACGTCGGCCACGGCGACGAACGTCTCGTCGTGCTCGACGGCCTGCACCATGGCGTTGAGCGCGAGCTCGCCGGGCATCTCCAGGACCCCGCGACGGCGCATCCAGTCCTCGACGCCCTCGCCGGTGAGCATGCCCCCGCCGCCCCAGGCGCCCCAGGCCACCGACGTGGCGGTCCGCCCGGCCGCCCGGCGCCGCTCGGCCAGCGCGTCGAGGTGGGCGTTGGCCGCCGCGTACGCGCTGTGCCGGCCGCTGCCCCAGACGCCGGAGTTGGAGGAGAAGAGCACGAAGGCGTCCAGGGGCCGGTCGCCGAGCAGCTCGTCGAGGGCCTCGGCGCCGAGCACCTTGCCCCGCACCAGCTCGGCGAAGTCGGCGAGGCCGGTCTCCTCGATGGTCGTCGACTGGACCACGCCCACCGCGTGCACGACGGCGGTCAGCGGCCGCTCCCGCGGCACGGCGGCGATCAGATCGGCGAGCACGGTCCGGTCGGTGACGTCGCAGGCGACCATGGTGACCCCGGCGCCGAGCGCGGCCAGCTCCCCGGCCAGCTCGGCCGCGCCGGGCGCCCGGTCGCCGCGCCGGCTGAGCAGCAGCAGGTGCTCCGCGCCGGTCTCCGCCAGGCGGCGGGCGACCTGTGCGCCGACCCCTCCGGTGCCGCCGGTGACGAGGATGGTGCCGCGCGGGCGCCAGGGCCGGACGGGCTCGGCGCCGCCCAGCGGGGCCCTCGCGGCGAAGACCGAATCGTCGTCGTCGGCCATGCTGAGCACCAGGACCCGCACGTGCGGCATGTCGGCGGCCATC
>NZ_JBFAZW010000220.1:0-5981 GCF_040682015.1 Dactylosporangium sp. NPDC051485 | reverse complement strand
ATCGCTTCTTCCCCACGTTCTCCATGATGCTAGACATCCTCCCGGAGACCCCAGGTCCCCTGATCTCGGATGTCCGTCAAAACGGGGCAGGCCCACGCCGGGCAGCTCGCCTCGTGTGATGCGGGCAGTCATCCAGACCAGAGTCAGGGACTTGCCGATGCCTTCGCGCCCCGGCACGAGCGTGATCGCCCCGGTTGGCACTCGCCCGTCCCACGCCCAGCGGACCGGGCGTGGCCGGATCACTGACGCCGGTGTCAGCCGCAGCTTCCGGCCGCCTGTGTCCCCGCTGTCCTGTTGTCCCATCGGCTCGTCAGGGCCTCGCTTAGCGACCGGCGCCGGTGCCGCCGTTCGCTTCTGGCGCTCTGCCGCCGCACGCCGCAGGTCCAGCTCGCGCACACCGAACGCCCGCGCCACCGCTGCCGGGTCGTGCCCGTCCACGACGTACTGCACCGCCTGGCCGATTGCGTCAACGCTCACGCCGAGCACCGCCCATCGTCCTCGACGGTCGGCGCGTACATGCCGACGCCCAACAGGCGGTCCAGTTCCTTGACGAACCGTAGCCGCCGCCGTTGGCAGCCGAGGCGGTGCCGCCGTCGGGCACGCTCCGGGTCGCCCGTGGCGGCCAGCCTCGGACGGGGGATCCGCATATCGCGGCCAGTCGCGTCCGCCGTCGCGGCCACGGCTCCGTCGGTACTCTCGACCGCGGGGTAGATGGTGGTGGGGCGGTCGGGCGGGCCGCCTCGCTCATCACTCACGCGGCCACATCCGTTTCGTCTACGGAATCGGCAGTGGCTCGTCGCGCGTCAACACGCGCGAGAGCGGTGCGCACGATCCGCGCCGCAGGCGCCACGTGTGCCGGGTCGTGGATGAATGCCGCACAGGTGCACGGGTCATCGCTGCACACCTGACCGTCGAGGATGCCGCCACTTCGGCGGGCTTGGTCGGTCACCGGGCCCCGCCCGTTAGTGCGGCGATGAGCCGGTCGCGCTGCTCGTCGGTGAGGCTTGCGGCGGCGTCGATCAGCTTGGTGATGTGGTGGTCGAGCGTGGTCCGGGCCAGGCCGCCCTTGCGGGCGCGTTCCTGGCGGACGACGGGATCGGCGAGCAGGCCGGTACGGCCTCGGCTCTGGCCGGTCATGGGTGGTCCCTTCGGGCAGCAAAACTCTGCCGCCCGGCGCCGCTCAGTGACAGCGTGGGGCAGCCTGCCCGGAGGTTGCACCGCTTCCGGTGGGGACTACAGATAGCAGCTTATATGAGCGAGATGTCCAGCTCAGTGACGTTCGCGGCAAGTAGCCTCGCGGCGTGTTCATCGGCTCGCGCCTGCGCCCACCGGATCGGGTAACGGCCGCAGCGCGGGCATCGCACGTGCACCGTCCCGCAGTCCTGCCATACGCCCCGATTGCTGATGCCGACGCCGCGATTCACCGGCATCCACACGTACGGAGGTCTGGCATCCGCCGACGTGGCCGTGCCGAGCGCGGTGCGCGGGTGCTGCCCGCGGTCGGTGCAGACGTACAGAAGTGCCGCATCGACATGCAAGCGCCCCTCGGCCATTAAACCGGCGAGCACGGCTCGGTCACGTAGGCGCCTGGTGAGGCGGTCCGGTGTGTCCATGGCCGGTCTAACGCAGCGAGAAGCTGCTACGTCACGACGTGCGCCACTCGATGGCCACGCGGTTCTCATCGAAGCGCGCCGTGCCCGGACGCGCCTTCCTCAGCGTGACGGTGTTGATGAACCGGGAGATGACGTCGCGCTGCTCGTCCAGCGTCATCCCGTCGTGCCAGGCGATTCGAATCCGCTCAGCGTCGATGCCGGTGGCGGGCGCCGGAACGGTCGCCAGCTCCGCGCGCAGGCGCCGCTCCTCTTCGGCCAACCCTGCACGCGCCGCCTGCCACTCGGCGGTCGTGAGCTTGTTCGGATCTCCGAACGGCAAGCTCCACATCTTCGACAGATCGACGCGCTGATCTTCGATCGCCCGCAAGACGGCAGCGATCTTCTCACGCCGCTCCACGTGCTCATCGGTGCTGAACTGCGCGACGAACGCTGGGTTGTCCAACTCGTCGAGCAGGCGCCCGACGACATATGCCTCCAGTTGATCGCCCATGATGCCGACGCACGCCCTGCCGCCCTTCCTCGGGTGGCAGAAGTAGTACGGCGCGTGCTTCCACAGGACGCGGGTGCCGTCTGCGCGCTTGCGCGTGAGGTGCTTCATCGACGCCGTCAGCGGCATTGAGCACTCGCCGCAAATTGCGGTGCCGCCCGTCAGCAGGTACCGGCGACCCGTCGTGCGCGTCGTCGGGGTGATCGGGTACGTGCCCCCGTCGACCCGCTGCACGACGCGCGGCCCGGCCAGCTTGTTCCGCACCGCCTGCCACGTCCCCTCGCCCAGGATCGGCGTCCAGTTACCCGTACGCGGCCCCCTGTCGTGGCCCTGGTGTACGCGGTGCCCGGCAACAGTTGGGTTCGTCACCCATGACTTCACCGACTGGTTGGTGATGGTCGACGGTCGCGTGACCGGCTTGCCGCCGTCCTCCACTGGCGTGCCGTCGACCGTGCGGACCGGGCATCCGCACTTCTTGCGGCGGTTCCCGGAACAGCGATGGTCGATCACCTTGACCTTGTGCGGTCCCTGCAGTCCGCGCGATCGCAGGTCGGCGGCGATTGAGGACAGCGACCAGCCGTCGAGCACCCGCGTGGCGCACTCCCGGATCACGGTTGCTTCGGCCTCCACGACATGCAACGTCTTCGCGCCCCGCTCGTTGACCCCGTGCGTGTAGCCGAACGGCCGCGAACCGGCCGGCAGGCCCCGCTCAGCCTTGTCCCGCAACGTGTCCATCAGCCGCTTCTTCATCTTGCGTATTTCGGCGGCGTTCAATACCGCCTTGATTCCGGCCACCTCCCCGCGCAGCTCCACGACGCCGTCGCGGTTGGTGTGCAGCACGGGTATGCCCGCTCCGTCCAGCTCGGCCGCCAGCACGAACCACGGGACCTCGCGCCGCTCCAAACGAGACTGTTCGACCGCCCACACGTGCAGCACCTCGCCGTCAGCGACCGCCGCGCGCAGCGCCTCGTACTCCGGTCGGTGCGCGTCCTCGTCGAACGCGCTGATGTCGTTGTCGGCGAACACCCGTACCGGGATGCCAGGCCAGCGCTCAGCCGCATACTCACGGCCCCACTTCTCCTGCGCCTTCACGCCCTCGACTCGGCCACTTTTGTCCTTGCTGATGCGGCAGTACAGCGCGACGTAACGGGTCATTCGGACATTATGGACTGCGGTTTATTGCCGGACACAAGTGACCGAGCCAAAGACGGCCAAGAACCGGATGCACCTCGACGTGCAGGTCGGCGGCGGGCGGGCGGTGCCCTGGCAGATCCGCTGGCCCCGGGTCCGGGCGGCCGCCGACCGCCTGATCGCCGCCGGGGCCACCGTCCTGGCCGAGGCCGAACTGGACGGCCGCCCCGACCACATCGTCCTCGCCGACCCGGAGGGCAACGAGTTCTGCGTGGTGTGACCTGTCATGGGACAGCGCCGGCGCGGCCGGGCTGGCACCATGCCTGATCGTGGACGAACTGTGGCAAAGCGCGCGCGACCGGGTCGACGCCGGCGACCTGGACGGCCTCGCCGGCCTGCTCGCCGGGGCCGGCGCGACGGACCGGGCGGCGCTGCTGCCGCTGCTGGAGGAGCACCGGCCGCCGGTCGCGCAGGCGGAGCCGGTCGAGCTGCCGCCGCTGGAGCCCGAGCCGGAGCCGGAGCTGCCCACGGGCAGCTTCGCCGTCGCAATCATCACGCACGGCGACGAGCCCCCGAAGATCCCGCGGACCACCGAGGAGTTGCGGGCCCACTTCGCCGCCGAGCGGCTGCGGGAGCGCGAGCGGGCGCGTGCGTCGCAGCTGTACCACCTGCGGCAGGAGGCGGCCCACGCGGCCACCCGGCGCAACATCGCCCGGCAGGCCGCCCACGCCTTCGCGGTCCTGGCCTGCACCGCGAAGGCGCCCGACGCCGTGCGCGCCTTCCTGCGCCGCTGGCCGGACGCGGTGCACCCGCCGGCCGAGGCGGCCGCCCCGCTGCTGCGGGTGCGCGGCGCCGCGTGGTGCACCACGCTGGCCCGCGGCCTGGCCAGGCGGGCTCGGTCGGCGGCGAACCCGTGGGCGTTCACCGAGGCGCTGCTGCGCGTGGTCGGCGAGCCGCTGCCGCAGGACCCCGCCGCCGTGGCCGAGTACGTGTCCGCGTGGCGCGGCGCCCCGCTCGCCGACGTGCTGGCCGGGGACCCGTGGTTCGACGCGGCGTTGCCGTACGTTTTCGACGACGACCGCGTCGGGGCGGCCTTCGTCACCCGCCACGCCGGGCGGGACTGGCCGCCGGCGCTGCTCGAGCTGGCCGCGTCCGGGCGCGTCCCCCGGGCCACCCTCATCGCCGGGTGCCTGCGGCGGCTGCGGACCGGCGGACGGACCGGGCTGCTGCAGCCGTACCTCAGGTTGCTCACCTCCCTCGAGCCGGCCCCCGCCGAGCTCGCCGCGCACCGGGCCGAGCTGCTGGGCCTGCTCGGCGCGCCCCTGTCGACCATCGCCGGTTTCGCCCACGCCGGGCTGCTCGCCGTGCACGCCGCGACGCCGCTGGACGGCCCGGAGATCGGCGCGCTGACCGTGGCCCTGTTCACCCGCCCGGAGAAGAAGCTGGTCCGGGCGCACCTGGCGTGGCTGCGCGGGCTGCCGCTGGACGGGCTGCTGCCCGACCTCGCCGACGGGCTGGCCGCCGGCCTGCACCACCCCGACGCGGAGCTGGCCGGCAAGGTCCTCGACCTGGCCGCGCCCAGGCTGGACGGCCTGCGCGGGCGGTTGCAGCAGGAGGTACCGCTGCTGGAGGGCGAGATCGGCGAGCGCCTCGCCGCCCTGCTCGGCACCGCCCCCGCCGAGCCGGCCGCCCCGCCGGTCCTCGTCGCCGACCTGCCCGCCGGGATGCCGGCGCCGCTGGACCTCGACGGCCTCGTCACCGAGCTGGCCGTCCACCAGCGCACCGCCGGCCGGACCGCCGACCCGGTCCAGGAGGAGCTGCTCCTCGACGGGCTCGTCCGGGCCGCGCGCGGCGACCGCGACGCCACCGCGAAGGCCCTCGCCCCCGTGGTGCCGCGGTGGGACGGCTGGTGGCCCGACGTCGTGCGGGCCGCCACCGGCCGTCCGGTCGCGGCCCGGCGGCCCGGCGATGCGCAGGCCGCCCCGCTGACCAGGTTCTGGCTGTGGCGCCTGGCCGAGCTGGCGCGCCGGCTGGCCGCCGCCCCGCCGCCCGCCCTGCTGGCCACCCCGGCCACGGCCGGCGGGCTCGTCGACCCGGCCCGCGTGCTGGCCCTGCTCACCGCGGCCGAGCGGGACGGCTGGGCGCCGGACCCGGCCGACCTCACCCAGGCCCTGCTGCGCCTGCCCCTCGACGCGGCCGGCGAGATCGGTGCCGGGGCGGCCCGCCTGGCCTCGCCCGCCGGCCGGGAGCTGGCCCGCTGGCTGGCCGAGGCGCCCCGCACGCCGCGGACCTGGGTCGAGGACGTGCCGGAGCTGCGGTACTCCCCCGCCCAGCGCATCGCGATGCTCGACCCGGCCGGCCTGCCCGCCGGGATCACCGACCCGCGCGGCGCCGCCGAGCGGGTGAACCGCGCCTGGCCACCGGCCGACCTGCCACTGTGGCCGATGATGACCCCGTCCCGGCCGGAGATCGCGGCGACGCACATCCAGCCGTTCGCGGTCTCCTGCCTCGACGGGAACAATTTCGGCACCGCGACGCTGGCCGGCCTCGCCGCCCTGGACGGGCCGGACGGCCCCGCCATGGCGCTGCTCCTGGCGTACACCTTGGGCAATCACCGCTCCCAGGTGCGCCTGGCCGCCGCCGACCTGTTGCTGGCCCGAGGGCGGGGGCGAGCCCGACGGTCGACTCCAGCGACAGGTCGAAGCGCCCGCCGATGAGGATGAGCGTCTCGGCGAGCACGAGCAGCGACA
>NZ_JBFAZW010000219.1:0-5994 GCF_040682015.1 Dactylosporangium sp. NPDC051485 | reverse complement strand
CGATGGGGCGGGCCGAGCCCGGGCGGGCCGACGACGGCGCGGGCGCGCCGGTCCCCGGCTACGGGCACGTGTCGATGGTGTTCGTGCGCCCAAACGCGTGGGGCCGCGGCCACGGCGGCCGGGTCCTCGCCGCGCTGCACGAGCCGTGGCCGCGCACCACGCTGTGGACGCGGGAGGACAACGCGCGGGCGCGCCGGCTGTACGAGAAGTCGGGGTACCTTCCGACCGGACGCACCGCGCGGCTGGCCGAGGGCGACGGGATCATGCAACTGGAGCGCATCCGCTAGCCTCTAGGGCGTCATGAGGCGTTGGTCAATGCTCACGATCGGGCTCGGCGTCGGACTCTTCGCCGGCTCGCAGCTCGCGTCGTCCCGGGCCCAGACGACGGCGGTGTGGGCGGGCGTGGCGGCCACCGTCGTGGGCCTCATCATGTTCGCGGCCAGCCAGCCCGAGTCGGCCTGTCCGCAGGACCAGGACCAGCCGCCCGCGGACGGCCTCGGCGGCCGGGTCGAGCAGATTCTGCGCCTCGCCGAGCGGCAGGCCGCCGAGCACCTCCGCGACGCCGAGAAGCAGGCCCGCAAGGTCCACGCCGGCGTGGAGGCGGGGCTGTGGGTGGTGCTGCGCCAGGACGACGACGGCTCGCGCTACGAGGTGGCCCGCCTCGAGTCCCGCTCGGACGCCGACTCGGTCGTGGCGGCGCTGGAGGCCCGCGGCCACCTGGAGCGCTACACGGTCGCCCCCGCCGGCCCGCACTGACCGGCGCATAGACTTCGGGGGTGCCTGAGGGCGACACCGTCTGGAACACCGCGCGCGTCCTCGGCGAGGCGATCACCGGCCAGATCGTGCGCCGCAGCGATGTTCGCGTGCCCCGCCTGGCCACCGCCGACCTGTCCGGCTGGACCGTCGCCGAGTCCGCCTGCCGCGGCAAGCATCTCCTGCTGCGCCTCACCCGCGAGGGCCGCGAGCCGCTCACGCTGCACTCGCACCTGCGCATGGACGGCGCGTGGCGGACGTACCGCCCGGGTGAGCGCTGGACCGGCCGCCCGGCTCACCTGATCCGGGTCGCCCTGCACACCGACGCCGCGGTCGCCGTCGGCTTCCACCTGCACGAGCTGGAGATCGTGCCGACCCGCGACGAGGAGCGCCTGGTCGGCCACCTCGGGCCCGACCTGATGGGGCCCGACTGGGACGCTGCCGAGGCGGTGCGCCGCCTGGGGGCCCGGCCCGGGCGCTGCATCGCCGACGCGCTGCTCGACCAGCGCAACCTCGCGGGCATCGGCAACTTATATAAGGCCGAGACGCTGTTCCTGCGCGGCGTGTCGCCGTGGACCCTGGTGGGCGAGGTCGCGGACCTGACCGCCCTGGTCGAGAAGGCGCACGCGCTGCTCAACGCCAACCGCGGCCGCTGGACCCAGGCCACCACCGGCTCCCTGCGCCGCGGCGAGACCAACTGGGTCTTCGAGCGGGCCGGTCAGCCGTGCCGCAGGTGCCGGACCGTCCTGCGCCGATGGACGGGCGGCGACCACGAGCGCATCACGTACTGGTGCCCGCACTGCCAGCCGGGCGCCCTCCCGCCCCGCGGTTGAGCGCGCGGCCGCACGCCCTCGGCCGGGACGTCGACAAGCCAGAGGCCCCGGGTGTCGTACCGCATGTGCGCCCCCGGACGCGGAGCAGGCCCGGCGCCGTGGCGACCGGCCCTGAGCAAAACTTCAGATCCCGTTATCCCGCCCGACTCGCCGCGGGCGGACTTCCCGGCACGCGATAGTGTGCTGGTCGTAGTCGCGGGGCAGCGTCTCATGGGGAGGGGCGATGAGCGGGGCGGGCAAGGTGGCGAGCCGGTGGACCTCCGGCTGACCCGTCGGGGCCTGCTCGCGGGCGTTCTGGCCGCGGCCACGGTCTCGGCCTGCAGCAGCGCGCCGGGGGCCACCCCGGCCCCGACGATCTCGTTCGATCCCCCGGGCGACGCTCCGCTGGCCGTGTGGGAGCTGACCGGCGGCCTGAACGCGCCCGGCATGGCCGCCCTGCGCCCGCCCCGCCTGGTGATCTACGGCGACGGCGAGGCCATCGCCGACGCCACCTACCGCTCCCGCCTCGACCCCGACCAGCTTCGCGGCCTGGCCACCACCCTGGCCGACGACCTGCGCGCCAACGCCGCCCAGAAGAAGCCGACCGGCGCCCCGTCGATCCTCGACGCCCCCACGACGAAGCTCACGGTCTGGTCCGCGAGCGGCACGCTGACCTGCTCCGCCGAGGGGCTCGACGAGCTCAAGCCCGATCACTGGTACCCCGACGTGCTCTATGACGCCCGCGACCGCCTCGCCACGGTGCACAAGGCGGTGTCCGCGACCGCCCAGCCGTATCTGGCCACCCGCGTCCGCGTCGTCGCCATCCCCGCCCTGGAGGGCACCGCCGGCAGCGTCGCCGTGGGCACCCCGGTCGCCGCATTGCCGAGTGTCTCGTCCGCCGCCTGGCCGCCCGGCATCACGCTGCCCGCCCCCGACCACGATGGCCTGCGCCGGGCGGACCTCGACGGCGACGCGGCCCGCGCCGCCGTGCGTTTGCTGACCCGGGACCTGGACCAGCGCGGCGCCTGGCCGACCTATCGCCTCCAGGACGGCACCGTCCTGCGCGCCAGCTGGCGCTACCTGCTCCCGAACGAGTGACTTCCCCGCCTTCCACCAGCCCCTTCCCGTAGACTCGTATTACGGCGGCTCGCACCCCGTAATACACTTGGAAGGATGGCGAATGCCACCGATCAAGGTTGTGACGGTGCGATGGGGCGCCAACACCGTCTACGCCACCAAGCGGGCAACGTGCACGGAGATCGAGGAACTGTTCGCCAATCGACCCACGTTCCGCACCAATCTTCGCGGTCGAGCGGCGACGCATCTGGCCCTCGGCGTAACGGATGCGGGGCGCAAGCTGACCGTCGCGTTCATCTAGTCCGCGGAAACGGGCACGGCCTACCCGATCACGGCATGGGAGCAGTCATGAGCAAGTCGGACGAAATCGACGAGGTCACCGGCCTGAGCGTGACCGAGATGGCGGCGGCGGCCGAAGATCTGTACCAGCATCGCGGCGAGGCCGCCGGCAATGTGGTGCCGAGCGAGGCAGTCGCCGAGGTCCGGTCGGTCGTGTCGGTCCGGTTCGGCCGGGGTGAGCTCGACGGCATCATCGCCGCTGCGACCGCGGCCGGCCAGCCCGTGTCGACGTACATCCGCAACGCGGCGCTGGCGGCCTCGGCCGCCATCGACATCGAGGCCGCCCGGCGAGACCTGCGGGCCGCTACGCGGGCACTCGACGACCTCAGCCGACGACTCGACCCGGCCGCCTGACCTGCGGAGACGTTGCCGCGCCGGGCTCGTCGTCCGGCATGGCAACGCCGACGTCCTGCGGCCACGATCGGCCGGGGCCGGGTGCCTCGCGCCACGACGGCCGACCGGCCCGGGAGGGGATCAGGCGGTCTGGGGGCGCGGGGTGGGCTGCGGGGTGCGCAGGTCGGCGAGGCCCTCGGCGACGCCGCGCAGGAAGGCGGTCGCGTCGGTGAGGTTGCCGACAGCGGTGGTGTCCTCGGCGACGCAGCCGGCGGCCGCGGTCACGAACTGCTCGTAGGCGGCGACGCCCTGCTCGAGCTGCACGGCGAGGGCGTAGTGGGCCGGGCGCAGGTTGTCGCCGGCCGGGCCGATGCGCATGGCGCGCTCGACCGAGGCGCAGCGCTGGGCCAGGTCGCGCAGCTGGTGCTCGGCGACGGTGGCGTCCAGGACCGCGGCCTCGGCGGCCGGGCCCAGGCGGCCGACCAGGCCGCTCAGCATGGCCGCGGCGCGGTCCAGGCGGCGCCAGGGCTCGGCCACGGTGAGGCCCCGCAGCTTGAAGGACTCGCGCTGCCGGTCGAACTCGGCGACGGCGGTGCGGCCGGCGGGCAGGCGCTGGACGAGCCCGACGAGCTTGTCGCGGGCCACCGAGCCGGCGAGGGCCGGATCGGGCTCGGGCGGCACCGGCAATGCCTGGAAGGCCCGGAAGTCCAGCCACCGCCAGATGGTGATCGCGATGGAGCCGCCGGCCGCGGCGGCCCAGAAGGCGTCGGGCAGGCCCAGCCCCTGGTACGGCACCAGGACCGCCGTCGCCCCGGTGAGCAGGCCGGCCCGCACGGACCAGGCCCGGGCGGAGCGGTGCAGCCGCCGCAGTCGCTTCAGGTGCTTGGCCCTATCGCTGGCCATGACCGCCCCCCGGGGTTCGCTTCCGTATCGGTCAGCCGGCGCTGGCCGAGTCTCCCGCCTGCTTGTCCTTCAGGCTCGCGCGGATCTCGTCGAGCCGGGCGATGCTGGCGTCCTTCGGGCCGGCAGAGGCGACGGCCGGGGACTCCGGCGCGGCGGCGAGCTTGTCGCCGGCCATGCTGGCCCGGATCTGGTCGAGGCGCGAGCTGCCGGCCATGTCCAGCGTCGAGCGCTGCACCTCGAGCATCCGCCCTTCGACGGAGTTGGAGGCCAGTTCGGCGCGGCCCATGGCGTTGGCGTACCGCCGCTCGATCTTCTCCCGCACCTCGTCCAGCGACGGGGTGTTGCCGGGGGCGGCGAGGCCGCTCATCGACTCCAGCGACTTGGCGACGGTCTCCTGCATCTTCGCCTGCTCCAGCTGGCTGAGCAGCTTGGTGCGCTCGGCGAGCTTCTGCTGGAGCATCATGGCGTTGTTCTCAACCGCCTTGCGCGCCTGCGCGGCCGCGTTGAGCGACTGGTCGTGGAGGGTCTTGAGGTCCTCCATGCCCTGCTCGGCGGCGACCAGCTGGGTGGCGAACACCTGGGCGGTCTGCTCGTACTGCGTGGCCTTCGCCTCGTCGCCCTCGGCGCGGGCCTTGTCGGCCAGCACGAGCGCCTGGCGGGCCGAGCCCTGCAGCTTCTCGACCTCCGACATCTGCCGGGACAAGCGCATCTCCAGCTGGCGCTGGTTGCCGATCACGGCCGCGGCCTGCTGCACCAGGGCCTGGTGCTGACGCTGCGCGTCCTCGATCGCCTGCTGGATCTGCACCTTCGGATCGGCGTACTCGTCGATCTTGGCGCCGAAGAGCGCCATGAGGTACTTCCAGCCCTTAGCGAACGGATTCGCCATCTCGCGGTCCTCTCTCGGCCTGCACTCGTTACGTGCGGCTTCTATCGTGTCAGGCGCGCGCTAGAGCGTCACGCCCACCTTGGCGGCAAAGCCCCGAAAATTCGGTACAGAACCTGCTATAGCGGACACAAGTCAGGGAGAAGTCAGGGCTCGGTGCCCGGGACCTCCCCCCGGGACAGTGTCGTTTGGGACAACCGTTCCGCCTCCGCGAGACCCGCGCGCAGGCCCTCGAGGTCGCTGGTCAGCTCCGCAACCTTCGTCGCGGTCAGCGGCGCGCCGCCGACGGTGGTCGCGTGCAGGGCCACGAGCTCGGCCATGCGCGCCACCAGTCCCTCCATTCCCAGCACCGCCGACTGCATGCGGGCCAGCAGCATCTCGCGGGCGTCGCGCAGCCGCTTGCCGACGTCGAGCTGGTCGGCCACGGCCCGCAGCGCCCGCTGCCGCTCGTCGCGCAGCGGCCCGGCCGCAAGCCCGGACAGCCCGCGCTGCAGCTGGTTGTGCTCCTGGCGCAGCCGCTGGTTGTCGATGCCCGACGCGCTGCGCTCGATGAGCGTCACCTGCCCGGCGAAGCGGGCCAGGTCGGCCAGCGCGCCGGCGGCGTTGTCGTCGACCTCGTCGATCTGGCCGCGCAGCACCGGGTCGCCGACCCCCTCGGTCTGCCGGCGCAGGGTGCGCACGGCCGTCTCGGCCCGGCGCAGCCAGCGCTCGGCGTCGCTGCCCCTCGGCGGCGCGGGCAGGCTCGGCGGGGGTGCCGCGCTGAGCGCCGGGGGTGAGGACCCCCGGTCCCCGAGGGCGCCGAGCGCGACCCGGATGCCGTACACCGCGCCCTTGCCGACGGCACCCACCTCCTCGTCTTCGACCTCGGCGCCGGGACCTGCGACGTCTCGCTGC
>NZ_JBFAZW010000218.1:0-6044 GCF_040682015.1 Dactylosporangium sp. NPDC051485 | reverse complement strand
GCCCGCTCGAAGCACAGCGCGGCGAGTTGTTCGGTGCTGAACACGTCGTGTTCGGCGACGAGACGCACGATCCGTTCGTCCTGCTCGGTCAGCCGCTCGACCTCACCGGTGACGTTGATCGGGTGCGCTCGCACCTGTCGGGCACGGCCCATCGGGTCTCCTCCTGGTCCTTCGTGGACGGTTGGTGACCGGCCCAGGCGTCCCCCGCCGCGACAGGGCCGATCTCCATCGACCGTGGCACGCCATGCCGCCCTCCGGAAGGTGCCAGGAGGTAACGAGGGTTAGCCACCCCCAATGACCGCTAACGCCGCCGGCCGAACCGCCGCACCGGCGCCGACGACGGTCACCGACGCCCGGCAGAGCGACCCACGCCATCTTTGGCGTCACGCCCATCAATGTCTCCAACACCACGCCCACACCATGACGCACGTCTATACGTACATGGGCAGGCCCACCCACCTTGCGCACGTGTTCCCGCAGGTCAACGCGTCGCCTTGCTGGGCACACGCGCCTTCGTGGCTGGCCATATGGCGCTCTAGCTGCGAAAACACCATGAGCGTCTATCGATGCTCATCTTTTTCCAGCACACCACCTTGCATTACCAATGTCGTCCGGTGCGTTTCGCTCGCTCACGCTCGCGTGCAACGCCGCTACCGCAGTCGCGAACCGCCCCCGAACTGCGCACGCCGCGTACGATGTCGACACCCCCACGCATCACCCGCCGCCGATGAGTGCCGCTGCCCGCGTAGCCGACGAAAGCCGCGAAGTGCGCGAAGTGCGCGAATGCTGATGTTCAATGATGTTCAACCGCGAAACGGACCTGTGATCTGCGTAACGTGCGGGTCCGTGTGCTCGGGTGCGGGACAGGCTGGAGGGGTCCGCCCTCGCCCGGCTCCGTGCTGCGAATCGCCCGGCGCTCTCCCTGTCGCCGCCTCTCGGCAGTGACGGGTGACAGATGGAGCGGCTTCTCCCGGTTTCGTTGCCACGCGCGTTGCACGCGCGCACGCGCATGTCAAGAGACGGTTCTGCGGTTTGGCTCTACGCGCGCGTGGCCGCGCGCGTGGAGTGATTGATTGGTAGACCTGTCACTCCAGTCACTCTCTTCTAACCCTGAAGGGTGAAGGACACGCCGCGACGCCCGTGGTGGGCTGACAGCCCGGTTGCCCGTGCTGGATACAGCCGTCAGCACGGGCAGCCGGTCACCGTCTCCCGGCGCAGCCCTCGCGGGTTTCGCCGGGAGTGGATGTTATGCGGCGCGGTCCTGGCGCCGGTTGAGGCGCAGCAGCCGGGCGAGGGTGGTGCGTTGGTCTTCGCTCATCGGTCCGGCCTCGGCGGCAAGGGCCTGGATCTCGTCCTCGGTGGCGAGGTCCAGGAGTCGCCGCGCCATCGGCAGCGTGCCTCGCGCTGCCGGGTGGCCGGGGGTGTCACGGTACGGGTTGTCCGGGTCCGTGTCGTCGTTGCCGGTCGGCCGGGTCGGGTCGGTCGGCGGGGTGGCGCGCCGGGCGGCGCGGCGGGTCAGCCGCCGGTCAGGGATACGACCGGGCGTGTCGGGGTGGCTGGTAGCCATGTTCCTCCACTGTGGACGTTCAAGGGGATCGGGAGGGTGGTGACCATCGCGGTACTCCTTCGCGGAAATCGACGGTGTGTCGGAACGGTTGACGGACCCGCTACGGGTCGCGCCTGGATTTGGACGTGCTGGCAGCGGCCCGTACGACGACGCACGGACCGGCATTACAGGGGTTGAGGGTTGGCACGTTCGTGCTGCTGCGTCCGGCTGGCCTAGGGCGCCGGCTGCGCGTTGGGTTGCTGCGTTGGCGTGACCGTTGACGGCAGCCTGCGAGCCGCCACCGAGATCCAAGATCGGAAAACCGGCTTGGCGGGCGGCGGCGCCGCCTACCGTGAACGGTGTGGACTCGGCGACGACGCGGGCGGAGATCGCCTCGGTGCTGATCGTGGCGGAGGGATACGTCCAGGCGTCCCGGGCGATCCTGGACTGCCTGGCGTCATGCGGGGCGGACGATGCCGCCCTCACCCGGGCGCATGCCGGACTGGACCAGCTCCAGGCGGCCATCGCGCAGGGCCGCCGCCGGCTTGCCCCGGACCCGCGAACGGCTATGCTGGCCCGTGCTGCTCCGTCCGGGATGCGCCGCCCCGCAACGGCGCCGCTACGGGCTCAGGTGGATGGCGTACCCGCCACGCCTCGGCCACGGTGAGCGGGAGAGCAAGTTATAGCGTCCGGTAACCGGAGCAAGTTATAGCGTCCTGTCACACGACAGGACGTGACCGGGCGCGGTCAGAGTTTGCCGGGCCGCTCACGCGGCCCGAGACGCGTCACCAGGGGCGGCCGGGAGTTGCGCGAGCCGGAGCCGGTGCGGGTGGCCGACCGGCAGCCAGACCGGCCCGGCGGGGTGGATGGTGTGCTCACCGGCCATGGTGGCGACGAGCAGCCCGCCGGAGGCTACGGCCGGATGCGCGCGGAGCCGCTTGTGGAGTTCGGTTTCCTGCCGGGCGGTCTGCATCCGGATGAGCACCGGGTGGTTGAGCCCGGCCGCGCGGTGCAGGGCGTGGTACCCGTCCAGTTTCCCGGCGACCCGGCGGGCGGGTTCGCTGGCGCGGTCGTACTCCAGCCAGAACGACACGGTGTGGCCGTCGTCGGTCCACATGCCGTGCCCGTCCGGGTGGGCCAGGTCCCCGCACACGTCGCGGCAGCGCCGTTCCGACCACCACACCCCGAGCCGGGCGCCGGGCGTGGTGCGGGCGTGCGCGGCCAGGTCCACGAAGAAGCCGTTGATGCCGAGCAGGTGCGCCAGACGCGGACTCGCGCCGAGGCGGTTGACCCGATCCGCGACGGTGCCCGGTCGCGGGACCGGCGCCCCGTCGCGGTAGGCGATGTAGGCGGCGCCGATCCAGCCGAGCGCCCAGCGCCAGGACTGGGAGCCGGGCCGGACCGCGTCCCGGAACCGGGTCAGCACGGCCCGGTTGGCGAGGAGGTTGAGGCGGTTGCGGGCGGTGTGCACGTTGTCGAAGCCGAGCGCCGCGACCTGTTCGGTGGTGAACACCTGATGCTGATGGAGCAGATCGAGGAGCCACCGGTCGCGGGGCATGAGCCGCCGCAGTTCGCTGGCCACGGCGGGCACGGAGGTGCCGGGGTGGCGCCCTGTGGGGTTGGGGAGATGCCCGTGCGGGCTCTTGGTTGTGGTCATGTAGACCAGTCACCTTTCGGAGCGGGACGTGGACAGGCCGTGTGACCTGCACTGTGAGAGGTGTGGAGGTCGGAGCCTCAGGTGTGGCTTCGACTCCGGGGAGCCGCCGGGGAGTGCCCGAGGGAGGCTCCGGGTCGAACACCGACCCAACCGGCGCCGGTCACCGCCGAACCGCCACCGTGTGAGCGGCGGCCGGTTCGGGTGTGACAGCGGCGCCGGTTGGGCCCGGTCACGGGTTCAGTCGTCGGTGAGCAGTTGGGCGGTTGCGGCCACGGCGGCACCGCGGCCGGTCGCGTCGTGCAGGTCGGCAAGGTGGTCGCGTTCGACGTCGAGCAGGTTCAGCCCGGACGCGACGACGACACCGACACGGCCGGTCGTCGTGGCCGCCTCGGTCCAGCCGGGCGGCAGCACAAGCGGGCCGTCCCACAGCGGGCAGTCATCGCCGTCGACCACGGACACCCGGTCACCGAGGCCGAGCCGGACCGCGAGTCCTTCCACATTCGGCATCGGACCGTCCAGGCCGTCCAGGAGCTCGAAGCCGACCCCGAGCAGCCCGGCGGTGATCCGGTCGATCGTTTCCCCGCCGTCGGTCACGCGTAGCGCGGCGAGGCGGGGACCGATCAGCACGACCGCCGCCGGGTCGTCATCGTCGGGGCGCAGCCAGGCTTGTGCCGGCCACACCGAGCCGGGATCGTCGCCGACCGGCGTGTCGACGGTGAGCAGTTCGGATGCCTGGCAGTGCTCGTGGGCGTAGCGGACCACCGGCGCGCCGCGCCCGTGGTCGGGCAGGTAGGCCACCACCGACGCCCGGTCGGTGGCGGTGAGGGTCCCGGGTTGCCCGCACGCGGTGCAGACGAACCCGAGTTCCGCCGCGTCGAACGCGGCGAGGATCGCGTCTTCGCTGCCGAGCAGTTCGGCGACCTCGGGAGCGATGTTCAGGACGAGCTGTCGCATGGTCAGTTCCTTGTCTTGGATCGGGTGGGCGGCCGGAATCGGGCCGCTGGAGGGGGTGCCACGTCCGGTCCTGCGGACGGCAGATCCGCG
The DNA here is from genome assembly GCF_040682015.1 of Dactylosporangium sp. NPDC051485. Taxonomy (NCBI): domain Bacteria; kingdom Bacillati; phylum Actinomycetota; class Actinomycetes; order Micromonosporales; family Micromonosporaceae; genus Dactylosporangium; species Dactylosporangium sp. NPDC051485. The sequence goes on along the minus strand of NZ_JBFAZW010000218.1, from coordinate 1,797 downwards.
TCCGTTGCCTCGGCGGGCGGCAGTTGGCCGCCCGTTGGGTTGGTTGGGTCGCCGATTGGCGTCCCGGTTGGGTTGGTGGTGCGGGCGGCGGGGCCGAGGCGGCGCGCCTCGGCCAGGGCCGCCCGGTCGGCCGCCGACAGGCCACGTTGCCTAGCGGCGTGGCGCAGTTCGGTGGCGCGGCCGGGGACCGGCGGGGGCGCCGGTCGGGTGGTGAGGCTGAACGGTTCGCTGTCGCAGCCGTCGATGACCAGGCGGCACACGATGCCGTAGGCGTCCCGGCGCATCAGGTCTTCGGCCTCGAAGTACGGCGCGACGTGATGCGCCAGGTCCCGCGCATCCTTCGGGGGCAGGGAGAAGAACACCTTGTTGCGGGCGTTCGCGTCGATCGCCGCCAGCATCGACGCGGACAGCTGCCCCAAATGCTGATGCGCGAGCACCAACGAGAGGTGCAGGGCTCGCGCCGTGGCGAGGGCGTTGTCGACCCCGACCGGCAGGTGCAGGAACGCATGCGCCTCGTCCAGGATCAGCGACGCATCCAGGCGGTCCGCCTCCGGCAGGTCGGCCCGCGCGTTGGCCGCGTTGAGCAACGCCGCGAGCAGCAGCGACCCGACGAGACGGACGGTGTCCTCACCGAGCGTGGGCGGGAGCCGCACGAGCAAGACCCCGCCGTCGAGGATGTCGGCCAGTCGGAACGTGGAGGCGCCCACGCCGAACAGCGATGCGGCGAACCGGCGGGACAGCACTGCCCGCAGCTTGGACAGCAGCGGACCGGCCTGCACCGAGGCTTGCGCCGGGGAGAGTTCGTCGTACCAGGCCCAGAACGCGGCCAGGGCCGCCGACTCGACCGGATCAGCCCGCCGGCGAACCAGCCCGAGGACCCGCCGCCGGTACACCGCGTCCGCGAGGAGCACGGGCAGATCGGCGAGGGTGGCGCCGGGCAGGTGCGCCAGGGTCAGCACGGCGTGGCGGGCCAAGTCGTCGGTGCGTGGCCCCCAATACTGCGCCCAAACCTTGGCCATCACGCCGACGAGCTGATCGGCCACGCTCTCCGGGTCGTCGCCCAGGTCGAACAGGTTCAGCGCGGGCGGCGCCTCCTTCTCGTCCGGATCGATCACCACCAGCCGGCCGCCGACGCCGGGCGGCAACCGGTCGAGGAGGTCCCGAACGAAGTCGCCTTTCGGGTCGAACACCGCCAGACCGCGCCCGGCCCGTGCATCCGCAATGGCGACGTTGAGCAACAGGGTCGTTTTGCCGGTGCCGGTCGGCCCCGGCACATGCACGTGATGCCGGGCGTCCTCCGGCGCCAGGCCGATCAGCACCGGCTCACCGATCGGCGCCACCCCGAGGGCCTTCACCGCCCGGCGGCGTGGCGCGTCCGGCGCGACGAGGCGTAGCCGGGCGGGAGCGCGCCGGGCCGGTTGCCGTGCGGCCGAGTCGGGTGGTGCGGGATGTCGGGTGGTCATACCGCCTCCGGAAAATCGTCGTCACGGTCGTTGTCGTTGTCGTTCGATTTGGGATCCGGTCGATCGCTGGTGCCGGTCCAGCCGTGCCGAGTCCAACCGGCCTCCGGATCGGCCCGGCGGGCGCCGCCGGGGAAGGGGCGGTGCATCGCCGAGGTGCCGAACCCGTACAGCGCCGGGTCGGGCGGCAGGTGCGCGAGCACCCCGAGTTCGGCCGCCGAGACCAGCAGCCAGTCACCGCGGCGGGCCCGCCGCAGCGCCGCCGCCGTACCGGCACGAGGGAGGCGGACCGGTCGCAGCCACCGCGACGTTTCGCCGTAGCCGTCCGCGACCGACC
>NZ_JBFAZW010000217.1:0-6194 GCF_040682015.1 Dactylosporangium sp. NPDC051485 | reverse complement strand
CGCGCGGCCGTCGACTCCGGCTTCTACCCGCACCAGTACCAGGTCGGCCAGACCGGCAAGACCGTGTCCCCGCAGCTGTACGTCGCCCTCGGCTACGGCGACGCCGACCCGGTCGAGCCGGCCAAAACCTTCAAGGAGCTGGGGTTCGACTCGCTGGCCGCGATCGAGCTGCGCAACCGGCTGGGCGGGGCGACCGGCCTGCGTCTGCCCGGCTCGCTCGTGTTCGACCACCCGACGGTGGAGGCTCTCGCCGTACACCTGGCGGATGAGCTCGGCGGGGCACCGCAGGCCGCCGAGGTGCCCGCCGTCCTGACCGACCTGGACCGGGTCGCGGCCGCGCTCGCCGCCGGGGTCGGCGACGAGGGGGTGCGGGCCGGGGTGACCGAGCGCCTGCGGGCGATCTGGCGGGCCTGGAACGTGGCCGAGCCCGCGGCCGGGCGGCCCGACCTCGACGACGTCACCGACGACGAACTGTTCAGCGCCCTCGACGACGAGCTGGGGATGGACCGATGAGCAACGAGGAGCGGCTCCGCGACTACCTCAAGCGCACCACGGCCGAGCTGCGGCAGGTCCGGCAGCGGCTCCTCGACGTGGAGGCCCGCGAGCACGAGCCGATCGCGATCGTGTCGATGGCGTGCCGCTTCCCGGGCGGGGTGCACACCCCGGAGGAGCTGTGGGAACTGCTGGCCGCCGGGCGCGACGCGATCACCGGCTTCCCGGCCGACCGCGGCTGGGACCTCGACGCGCTCTACGACCCCGACCCGGGCCGGTCCGGCTGCAGCTACGTGCGCGACGGCGGCTTCCTGCCCGACGCCGGCGACTTCGACCCGACGTTCTTCGGCATCAGCCCGCGCGAGGCCCTCGCCACCGACCCGCAGCAGCGGCTGCTGCTGGAGGGGGCGTGGGAGGCGCTGGAGCGGGCCGGGATCGATCCCGGAACCCTGAAGGGCAGCGCCACCGGGGTCTTCGCCGGGGTGATGTTCGCCGACTACGCGCACGAGGCCGAGGACTTCGACGGGTACCTCATGACCGGCTCGCTCACCTCGGTGGCGTCCGGCCGGGTGGCCTTCACCCTCGGCCTGGAAGGTCCCGCGGTCACGGTGGACACCGCCTGCTCCTCGTCGCTGGTCGCCCTGCACCAGGCGGTGCAGTCGCTGCGGCGCGGCGAGTGCGACCTGGCGCTGGCCGGCGGGGTCACGGTGATCGCCCAGCCGCACCTGTTCGTCGAGTTCAGCCGCCAGCGTGGGCTCTCGCCCGACGGGCGGTGCAAGGCCTTCGCGGCCGCCGCCGACGGCACCGGCTTCTCCGAGGGCATGGGCCTGGTCGTGGTCGAGCGGCTCGGCGACGCCCGCCGCCTGGGCCACCCGGTGCTCGCCCTCATCCGCGGCTCCGCGATCAACCAGGACGGGGCCAGCAACGGCCTCACCGCCCCGCACGGCCCCTCCCAGCGCAAGGTGATCCGCCGGGCCCTCGCCGACGCCCGGCTGCAGCCCTGTGACGTAGACGCCGTCGAGGCCCACGGCACCGGCACCACGCTCGGCGACCCGATCGAGGCCCAGGCCTTGCTGGCCACCTACGGGCAGGACCGGGACGAGCCCTTCCGCCTCGGCTCGATCAAGTCCAACCTCGGGCACACCCAGGCCGCGGCCGGCATCGCCGGGGTCATGAAGATGGTGCTGGCGATGGGCCACGGGGTGCTGCCGCCGACCCTGCACGTGGACGCGCCCAGCCCGCACGTGGACTGGGCGGCCGGCCGGGCCGCGCTGCTGACCGAGGCGGTGCCGTGGCCGGCCGGTGAGCGGGTGCGGCGGGCCGGCGTCTCCTCGTTCGGGGTGAGCGGCACCAACGCGCACCTGGTGCTGGAGGAGCCGCCGCGGGACCTGGAGGAGCCACAGCCCGGGCCACAGCTGCCCTGGATCCTCAGCGCCCGCACCCCGGAGGCGCTGCGCGAGCAGGCCCGGCGGCTCGCCGGGCACCTCGACGCCCACCCCGGCCTCGACCCCGCCGACGTCGCCCGCACCCTGGCCAACCGGGCCACCTTCGAGCACCGCGCGATCGTCCTCGACGACCTCCGGGCCGGCCTCGGCCTGATCGCGGAGGCCGAGCCGGGCGCGGCGCTGCCGGAGTCGATCGTGCGCAACGCCACCACGGCGCCGCCGGGCAAGGTGGTGCTGGTCTTCCCCGGGCAGGGCTCGCAGTGGCCGGGGATGGCGGTCGAGCTGGCCGAGCGGGACCCGGCCTTCGCCGCCCACCTCGACGCCTGCGCGTCCGCCCTCGCCCCGCACGTCGACTGGTCGCTGGCCGACGCGCTGCGCGACCCGGCGCTGCAGGAGCGGGTCGAGGTCGTACAGCCCGCGCTCTTCGCCGTCGTGGTGGCCCTCGCCCGGCGCTGGCTCGACCTGGGCATCCGGCCCGACGCCGTCGTCGGGCACTCCCAGGGCGAGATCGCCGCCGCCCACATCGCGGGCGCCCTGTCGTTGCAGGACGCGGCCCGGGTGGTCGCCCTGCGGGCCCGGGCGCTGACCCTCGTCGCGGGGACCGGCGGCATGCAGTCCGTCCAGCTGCCGGCCGACCGGATCGAGCTGCCCGAGGGGGCGTGGATCGCCGCGCACAACAGCCCCACGACGACCGTGGTCGCGGGTGCCGTCGAGGCCCTGGACCGGCTGCCGGGCAAGCGGATCCCGGTGAACTACGCCAGCCACACGCCGCACATGGAGCCGCTGCGCGAGCGGATCCTGGCCGACCTCGCCGGGATCGAGCCGAAGCCGGCCGAGATCCCGTTCTACTCCACCGTCACCGGGGAGCCGGTCGACACCACGACGCTGGGGCCGCAGTACTGGGCCGACAACCTCAGCCGCCCGGTGCTGTTCCGGCAGACGTTGGAGCGGCTGGCCGGGCTGGGGCACTGGACGTACCTGGAGGCGAGCCCCCACCCGGTGCTCACCGCCGTGATCCAGGAGACGCTGCCCCGAGCCGCCGCCATCGGCACCCTGCGCCGCGAGGCCGGCGGCCCGAGCCAGCTCGTCGCCGCGGCCGCGATGGCCCACGCGCGCGGGGTCGTGCCGGACTGGTCCGCGCTCGGGCCGGGCGGGCGGCAGGTGGACCTGCCGACGTACCCCTTCGAGCGGGCCACCTACTGGCTGGCCGCGCGGCCCGGCGCCGACCCGGCCGGGCTGGGCCTGCGGCCGACCGGCCACCCGCTGCTGGGCGCCGCCGTGGCCACCGCCGAGCCCCCGCTGACCATCTACACGGGACGGCTGTCCCTCGCCACCCACCCGTGGCTGGCCCAGCACGCCGTCAACGGCACGATCATCGTGCCCGGCGCCGCCCTCGTCGAGCTGGCCCTGCACGCCGGTCACCGGCTGGACGAGCTCGTCCTGCAGCAACCACTGCTCGTGCCGGAGCGCGGCGACGTGCGGCTGCAGATGCTCATCGGCGCCCCCGACCCGCTGACCAACCGCCGCACGGTCGAGATCTACTCGCAGACCGGCATCCCCTCGCAGACCGGCATCTCCCCGCAGGCCGGCATCTCCTCGCAGGCCGGCGAGGACGAGCCATGGACCCGGCACGCCACCGGGCTCGTCGGCCCGTCGTCCGGGGAACCGGCGGATGACCTGGTCGCCTGGCCGCCGCCCGGGGCCCTGCCGCTGGACGTCACCGACCTCTACGACGTCCTCGCGGGCGCCGGATACGACTACGGCCCGCTGTTCCAGGGCGTGCGGGCGGCCTGGTCGGCCGGCGACGTCCGGTACGCCGAGATCGGCCTGCCGCACGACACCCCGACCCGCGGCTTCGCCCTGCACCCCGCCCTGCTGGACGCCGCCCTGCACGTGGCCGCCGCCGACGGTCCCGGCAGCGAGCCGGTGCGCCTACCGTTCTCCTGGACCGGGGTGACCCTGCACCGCGCCGTCACCGACGCCACCGCGATCCGGGTTCGGCTCGACATGCGGCAGCACCGGGTGGGCATTGCCGACGCCCTCGGCGAGCCGATCCTCTCCATCGACGGGATCGCCCTGCGCGCGATGGCGGCCGAGCGGCCCGACGCCCTGTTCCGCGTGCACTGGACCGCCGTGCCGCCGAGCGGGACCGCGGCGGAGCCACCGGAGACGGCCTACTGTCCACAAGGGACCGATGCGACCGTCTGGGCACTGGAGACCCTGCAAAGCTCCACGGCCGGGCGGCTGGTCGTCGTCACCCGCGGCGCGGTCGGCACCCGGCCCGGCGAGGACGTGCCCGGCCTCGACCAGGCGCCCGTCTGGGGTCTGGTGCGCACCGCCATGACCGAGCAGCCGGGCCGGTTCGCACTGCTCGACCTCGACGGTGGCCCCGACCCGGATCCGGGGCTGGTCGGGGCCGCACTGGCCGCGGGCGAGGACCAGCTGGCGTGGCGGGACGGGGTGCTCCTCGCGCCGCGGCTCACCCGGGCGGCCGAGCAGCCCACGCTCACCCCGCCCGACGCGCCCGCCTGGCGGCTCGAGACCACCGGGACCGGGACGCTCGACAGGCTCGAGCTCGTGCCGTTCGAGGCCGCCACCGGGCCGCTCGGGGAGGGGCAGGTGCGCATCGCGCTGCGGGCCGCCGGGCTCAACTTCCGCGATGTGCTCATCTGCCTCGGCATGTACCCGGGCCAGGCCCTCGTCGGCGCGGAAGGCGCGGGCTTCGTCACCGAGGTCGGGCCCGGAGTCACCGGGTACGCTCCCGGCGACCGGGTCATGGGCCTGATCTCCGGCGGCATCGGCCCGGTCGCCGTCGCCGACCACCGCCTGCTCGCCCGGATCCCCGACGGCTGGTCGTTCGCCCAGGCCGCCGCCGTGCCGGTCGCCTTCGTCACCGCCTACTACGGCCTGGTCGACCTGGCCGGGCTGCGGCGCGGCGAGTCCCTGCTCGTCCACGCGGCGGCCGGCGGCGTCGGCATGGCCGCCGTCCAGCTGGGCCGGCACCTGGGCGCCGAGGTCTACGGCACGGCGAGCGCCCGCAAGTGGCCGGCGCTGCGCGAGCTCGGCCTGCCCGGCGAGCGGACCGCCAACTCCCGCGACCTCGCCTTCGCCGAGCGGTTCCCCACCGTCGACGTGGTGCTCAACTCGCTCACCGGGGACTTCATCGACGCCTCGCTCGGGATGCTCGGGCCGGGCGGCCGGTTCATCGAGATGGGCAAGACCGACGTGCGCACCGGCCTCGGCGCCGGGTACCACCCGTTCGACCTCACCGCCGTCTCCCCCGACCGGGTGCGGGAGATCCTGGCCGAGCTGACCGGGCTCTTCTCCACCGGCGAGCTGGCCCCGCTGCCCATCGCCGCCTGGGACGTGCGCGAGGCGCCGGAGGCGATGCGGTACTTCAGCCAGGCCCGCCACACCGGCAAGCTCGTCCTGACCGTCCCCCGCCCCCTCGACCCCGACGGCACGGTCCTCATCACCGGCGGCACCGGTGTGCTCGGCACCCTGCTCGCCAGGCACCTGGTCGCCCACCACGGCATGCGCCACGTGCTGCTGGCCAGCCGAAGCGGCGGCACAGCACCCATGGGTCCCGAGATCACGGTGGCGGCCTGCGACGTCGCCGACCGGGAGGCGCTGGCCGGGCTGCTGGCCGCCATCCCGCCGCAGCACCCGCTCACCGCCGTCGTCCACGCCGCCGGGGCGCTCGACGACGGGCTGATCGGCGACCTGACCCCGCAGCGCCTCCGAACGGCGCTGCGGCCCAAGGCTGTCGCCGCCGCCCACCTCGACGAGCTGACCCGCGACCTCGACCTCGCCGCGTTCGTCGCCTACGGCTCGGTGTCCGGCGTGCTCGGCTCCCCCGGCCAGGGCAACTACGCCGCCGCCAACGCCTACCTCGACGCCCTCGCCCACCACCGGCGGGCCCAGGGCCGGCCGGCCACCTCCCTCGCCTGGGGCTTCTGGGCCGAGGCGACCGGGCTGACCGGGCACCTCGACGAGGCCGACCGGCGGCGCATGGCCCGCGGCGGCATCGCCCCGCTGAGCACCGAGGCCGGGCTGGCCCTCTTCGACGCGGCCTTCGGCGGGGCGCGGGCCGCGGTGGTCCCGGCCCAGCTGGACGCGGCGGCGCTGCGGGCCCGCGCCGGCGAGCTGCCGCCCATGCTCGGTGGCCACGGGTGACGGCGTCAACCTCCCCAAGATCAACGACGAGACCGAGGCCACCAACTGGGCGTCGGTGAACGGCGTGGCCGGCAAGCAGGT